>NZ_NCJB01000039.1:0-20784 GCF_002282275.1 Polynucleobacter sp. 39-46-10
TACCATTTCCCCAATAATCACTACCCTAGCCCTTGAGGATATTCCTCATCTAATTGACTGCGTTCGACGCTGTTACGGGGAAAGCTACATCAATCCAATGATGTATGACACTACACAACTAAAAGATGCAATCGTCACAAAAAAAATGTACTCCATAGTTGCCAAACTAGAGAATAAAATTATCGGGCACTGTGCATTAACCTTTAATGGGAGTGAAAATACTTCACCGGAAGCTGGGAAAATGATGGTTGATCCAGATTACAGAGGCCATCACATTGCCGAGTTGATCGCAAAAAAACGTATAGAGATTGCCCAATCTTTAGGGTTGCCAGGTTTCTGGACTGAGTGCGTCACCAATCACCCTTATAGCCAACATGAAATGATTGCCTTTGACGCAAAGGAAACCGGTCTTTTTATTGGAGATGTTCCACCAACATTTGCAATGCAGGGTCTGCAAAACTTTAGCGATACCCGCATGTCCTTGTTGGCCTTTTATCTCCCACTAAAAGATCGCCCGCATGATATTTATATTCCCAGTCAACATACTGAACATTTAAATGCGCTGCTAACAAGCTTAAATCTTCAGCGCATCCTCAACAATACAGGCGCTCCAGGGGTCGGAGAAACGAGGCTGAAGACTGAAATTGATTCTGAAGACCAGGTTGCCAATATATCTGTAGACCATATAGGCGATGATTTAATAGCATCAGTCAAAGCAGAGCTAAAAAAACTCGAGTCTTTAAAGATTGCTTCTGCTTATCTGGACTTGCCTATTACACAAGAGGCAGCAGCCAATGCTTATATGGCATTAGAAGATCTGGGATTCTTCTGGGGGTCTTGGATTCCACACTACTCCACCCAAGGCGATATTCTGCGTTTACAGAAGATTTATCAAACGGTAAATGTCAAGGAAATCATTTGTGCCAGAGAGCAAGGCGAAGAGGTTAAAAATTTCGTAGTCTCTGAATGGGAAAGAGTTTCAAAGAAATAGAAGCTCTAGCCAATTAAATTCAGTTGCTGCAGCAAGCCTTTGGCATGTTGATATTGCGCTTCAGACTGTAATTCATTCCAAGCAGGGGCTGTAGCGGTCGGCATCAAGCGATTTAATCGAGTAGCAGACTCCGCTTGTTTTGCTTTGGAAACTGTCAATTGACTGAGCAATTGATCTGCGAGGTCGGGGCGATTGCAAATCAATACCGCATCACACCCTGCTTCTAGCGCCATATCAGCACCCTTCACTACTGAACCGGCAACACTCGCACCCTCCATCGAAAGGTCATCGCTAAAAATCACACCTTCAAAGCCTAGCTCTTGACGCAAAATGGAATGAAGCCAAACTTTAGAAAATCCAGCTGGATATTTATCTATCTTCGGATAGATCACGTGGGCTGGCATTACTGCAGTCAAACTCAGATCCAACCATTCATAGGGCTTAGCATCATCATTCAAAATTTGCTTCAAAGGACGTTCATCTACCGGAATGGCCACGTGAGAATCTGCCTCTGCCCAACCATGACCTGGGAAGTGCTTGCCGCAGTTCGACACGCCTGCAAGACGAAGGCCCTCATTCAAGCTCTTAGCCAAAGCAAAGGTGATTTGAGGATCACGACTAAATGCACGATCCCCAATGACACCACTGCGTCCAAAGTCCAAATCCAGAACAGGAGTAAAACTAAAATCTACACCACATGCACGCAATTCAGCAGCCAGAACATAGCCGCAGGCAGTAGCTGCTGCCATTGCAATCGCAGCAGATTCAGCGGCATGTTTTGATTTATCTGTTGATTTATTTTTAGATCCCCAGAGTTCACCAAGCTTACGCATAGTAGGCAAATGGGTAAAGCCATCAGTCCTGCAGCGCTGAACCCGCCCTCCTTCATGATCAATCGAGATCAATACGTCAGAACGGAGTTTTTTAATTTCTGTAGTTAATTTAGTGAGTTGCTTGCGATTAGCAAAGTTTCTGCCAAATAAAATCACACCGCCGGTGAGCGGATGCAAGATGCGACGGCGATCTTCTGCGTTCAACTCAAGACCAATCACATCTAAGGTAACTGGGCCTGGGTTCATAGTTGACTTACTCATGTATTCCTCGAAATTGTTTATTTTTATAGACTTTTGATGATTGCTTTATTTTTGAACTACGATGACATGGGCAATTGCCATATCCTGCTCATCACTAACAGTGACCTGAGCCTCCCAGTTTTTGTCATGCATAAATTTCGCAAGTGCACCCAAATATGATGTCACTGGTTTACCGCTAGGCTCATTCAGCGTTTGAAGGGATCGCCAAGTCATCGGCATTCTCATGCCTAGGCCAATTGCTTTGGAGAAAGCCTCTTTTGCTGCAAAGCGCGTTGCCAAGAAGGCAATACCCCTTTTGTGATTTCTGGCTAAGCGATGTTTGAAAACCAGCATCTCATCTGGGCCCAGGATTTTTTCAGCAAGACGACCATTGGTGCGATCGTAAGCAGCCTGAAGCCGCTCGATCTGCAAAATGTCTGTACCTATACCAATGATCATTTGATATTGAGTCTTTTAAGCTTTAGCCCTGCCCTGAACCATCAGAGCCTTCATATCCATAATCGCTTTTTGCCAACCTTTAAATACAGCTTCAGCAACAATCGCATGACCAATATTCAGTTCAGAGAGTTCAGCAATGGCAGCCACCGGCATTACATTGCCCTCATGCAAGCCATGTCCCGCATTGACGCGTAGACCAATACTTTTTCCAAACTGGGCTGCTTTTCTGATGCGCTCAAGCTCTTGCATTTGTTGGTCTCCAGCCAGATCTGCGTAGCGACCAGTATGTAACTCAACCACTGTTGCACCAACATCTTTGGCAGCCTGAATTTGCTTTTCTTCTGGATCAATAAAAAGAGATACCCGAATGCCGGCATTTTTTAATTGCGTAGTAGCCGCTTTGACTGCCTCAAAGTGACCGATGACATCCAAGCCACCTTCAGTAGTTACCTCCTCTCGCTTCTCAGGTACTAGACAGACATCATGCGGCTGAACTCGACAGGCGATATTGATCATCTCTGGTGTTACGGCGCACTCTAGGTTCATGCGGGTCTGAATTAATGGACGCAAAGCCAGCAAATCTGCATCTTTAATATGGCGGCGATCTTCGCGTAAATGCAGGGTAATTAAATTAGCACCAGCTTCCTCGGCTAAATGCGCAGCCTTCAGAGGATCGGGGTAGACCGTACCACGAGCATTCCGTAAAGTAGCTACGTGATCGATATTGATGCCCAGCTCAAGGGTATTGGAGTTGCTCATATTTGTAGATTACTAGATTTTCTTGAGATCAATCAAAATCTGACGAGTGGTCAGGGCCTGATCCTGAAGGTGTAAACCCAATAAGAAGCGCATTAACTGTTTACTCTCAGAAAGTGTCTCCTGATCAGAAAAGTCTCCCGCTGCGATTGCTATCAGAGATTTACCGCTCAAGACTGGCCAATGGCCTGGATCATCCACCTGTACAGGCCTTACGCCACGCTCTGGCTGATAGACGTACTGTTCTTGCGAGATGGGAGCACTATGGGTTTCAACACAGTAATCCAATGCTGCTGCATAACCAGTCTCTTGCAATAGTGTTAACTCAAACGGACGCAGAATTTCTTCTAAACCCTTAGATTCAAATTCAAGATTCGATAAAGCGGAGATCGTATCGGAGTAATGGTCGTAGAGTTTTTCATAGTCGTCTTCACGCGCCAGAAACTTCACTAACAACTCATTGAGATAAAAGCCACAGAGCAAGGCATCGCCCACTAATGAAGGTGTGCCACCAACCCACTCCGACTTCGTCAAAGTTCTAAGCTCTGACTTCCCACTCCAAGAAACCAATAGAGGTTGAAAGCGCTGCAAGACTGGGCGCAATACCGAGTGCGGGCGCTTAGCACCCTTAGCAATCAAGGCCATGCGACCATGCTGCCGAGTAAAGACATCCAGAATTAAGCTGGTTTCCTTGTAAGGAATGCTGTGCAATACAAAAGCGGGCTCGTCAGCAACACGAATCGAGGCCATGAATAATTACTCTAGACCCTGCGCCCGCAATTCAGCGCGGTCATCTGCCCAGCCACGTTTGACCTTAACCCAAGTCTCCAGAAAGACCTTGCCATCAAAGAGCTTTTCCATATCAATGCGTGCATCCGTTGAGATCTTCTTCAATCGCTCACCCTTAGCACCAATAATCATCGCTTTGTGGCTATCACGATCAACCAAAATCGTTGCTGCGATACGGCGCATCTTGCCGTCCATCTTGAACTGATCAATGACTACTGTACTGGTATAAGGCAACTCTTCCCCGGTAAAACGGAAGACCTTCTCACGCAGAATCTCAGCAGCCAAGAAGCGCTCACTGCGATCAGTGATGGTATCGCCATCGTAGACGGCTGGCGCCTCAGGCAAGTAGCCCTCAAGCACATCCAATAATCTTTCAACATCCCCTGGGCTCTTAGCGCTCATCGGAACGATTTCAGCAAACTCACACTTCTGATCTTCATGGCCACCTAATTCACACCAAGGGCAAGCCATGTCTTTAATAAAGTTGAGTAGGGCCTGATCCCGCTCAGAGGGGGTCTGAAAACGACTATTAAATAAATCTAATTTGTTTAAAACCAAGACAACGGGTAAGTCATACGGCAGTAATTTCAAGACCTTCTTGTCATCTTCGCCAAAGTAACCAGCCTCAACTACAAAGCAAGCTACATTCACATCTTGCAAGGCTGTAGTGACCGTGCGGTTCAAAGCCTTGTTCAGGGTATTCATTAAACGCGTCTGAAAGCCTGGTGTATCAATGAAGATGAACTGCGCCTCTTCACGATTCTGAATACCTAAAATACGGTGACGCGTCGTTTGCGCTTTACGGGAGGTAATACTGATCTTCTGACCAACCAAGGCATTTAAGAGGGTCGATTTGCCCATATTGGGACGGCCAACAATGGCGATAGTGCCGCATCTAAACACGATTAGCCCTTCAGCTTAAGATTTAACTGCTCTTCGGTTGCTACTTTTTTCGCTGCCTTCTTTTTCGCTGACCGAGTTTTTTTAGGTTTACCTAGTGCTTGTGGCAGGGCTTTCAGGGCTGAGACTAAGGCCAGCTTTGCTGCTGCTTGCTCTGCCGCACGTCTTGACGCACCCTCACCCTTAACGGCAACCTTGAGATTGGGTATTAAACACTCCACCTCGAATTGCTGATTATGGGCTGCGCCACTGGTACCAGTGACGTTATAGGTAGGCAGCGGCAATTGGTAACTCTGCAAACACTCTTGCAATAAAGTTTTATCGTCTTTACCCAAAGTTTTGGGATCAACATTGGCCAGAATGATGGAATAGAGTTTGCGCAAACAAGTCTTAGCAGCCTCAAACCCGCCATCCAAGAATATTGCGCCAGTAACCGCTTCCAGCGTGTCAGCCAGAATAGATGGGCGACGGAAACCACCACTCTTCAGCTCACCTTCACCTAAACGCAGGTAGTCAGATAGCGATAGGGTTTGAGCAATTTCATAGAGCGCTTGCTGTTTAACTAGGTTAGCGCGTACACGAGAAAGATCACCCTCATCTAGATCAGAATAACGCTCATAGAGCATTTCAGCAACGACGCAATTAAGGATAGAGTCACCCAAAAACTCTAGGCGCTCATTATTTTTCTTGCTATGGCTGCGATGCGTTAAGGCTTGATTGAGCAACTCTAATTTTTTAAATGTGTAGCCCAGTTGCGCTTGCAGCGGTGCAGTTTCGATGACGGCGCGGGCGTTCATGTTCTTATTCGAAGCCGCCAATACGACCAAGATTTCCGAGATTCAACCAAACAAAGAATGCTCTACCTACGATATTTTTATCCGGCACAAAGCCCCAGTAACGAGAATCAGCACTGTTATCGCGGTTATCACCCATGGCAAAGTAATGCCCTGCAGGCACCTTGCATGTGAGGCCAGCATTAATGTATTGGCAGTTCTCAAATCCGGAAAAGCGCTCTGCAGGGAACATGCCGGCAGGACGATCCGGATCATTTAGGATTTCATGCTTGTTGCCACCTAAATCCGCAGAGAATGATTCCGTAAAGCGCTTGGCATAACGCATATTTTCTGGATCAAGGTAAGACTCACCACCACTATATTGCAATGGCTGACCATTTACCGTCAAACGCTTATCTTGATAGGTGACGGTATCGCCCGGCAAAGCCACGACGCGCTTAATGTAATCAATAGATTCATCACGCGGGTATCGAAACACCACGACATCACCACGTTTTGGAGCTCCTAGATCTACCACCTTCTGATTGATTACCGGTAACCGAATACCGTAAGTAAATTTATTTACGAGAATAAAGTCGCCAATCTGTAAGGTTGGGATCATCGAGCCTGATGGAATTTTGAACGGCTCCACAATAAAAGAGCGCAATACAAATACTGCACAAATTACCGGGAAGAAACCCGCTGTATATTCCAGCCACAATGGCATACGGTCGATGCCAGCCATGCGTCTTTGCGGAGCAAAGTAGTAACGATCAGCAATCCAGGCAATACCTGAGACCACCACCAATACAAATAGGATGAGGGCAAAGTTCATTAGTCGTCTACCTGCAAAATAGCCAAGAAGGCTTCTTGAGGAATCTCTACGTTACCCACTTGCTTCATGCGCTTCTTGCCTTCTTTTTGCTTCTCTAATAACTTGCGCTTACGGGAGATATCGCCACCATAACACTTGGCCAATACGTTCTTGCGTAAAGCTTTGACATTTTCACGAGCAACGATGTTGCTACCAATTGCTGCCTGAATAGCCACATCAAACATTTGGCGCGGAATAATTCCACGCATCTTGGCAACCACTTCGCGTCCACGATGCTGGCTATTACTGCGGTGAACAATCACCGACAAGGCATCCACCCGCTCACTGTTAATCAGGATGTCGACTTTAACTACGTCAGCCGGACGATATTCTTTGAACTCGTAATCCATTGATGCATAACCACGAGAAATGGATTTCATTTTGTCAAAGAAATCCAAAACAATCTCAGCCATTGGCAACTCATAGGTGAGCTTTACTTGACGGCCAAGGTAATTCATATCCATCTGAATGCCGCGCTTACCAACGCAAAGGGTAATGATCGCGCCCACGTACTCTTGTGGCATATACAAGTTGACTGTCACAATTGGCTCAAGAATCGTATTGATCTTGCTAGCCTCAGGCATCTTCGATGGGTTATCTACCGACAATATAGTGCCGTCAGATTGCTCCACCTGATACACCACCGTTGGAGCAGTAGTGATGAGATTCATGCCGTACTGACGCTCTAAGCGCTCTTGTACGATCTCCATATGGAGCAAGCCTAAGAAGCCGCAGCGGAATCCAAAGCCAAGCGCTTGCGAAACTTCAGGCTCATACAGGAGTGAGGCGTCATTTAACTGTAGCTTCTCTAAAGATTCGCGCAATTGATCGTACTCACTAGCCTCTACTGGATAAAGACCCGCAAAAACTTGAGGCTTGACCTCTTTAAAACCAGGCAGCGGTTCGGTAGCGGGTACTCGGCCTTGCTGCCCTGGTGTATGGGTGACCGTGTCACCCACCTTGGCGGCTTTTAATTCTTTAATGCCCGCAATCACAAAGCCTACTTGACCAGCATATAGCTCTGGACGATCTACTGACTTCGGGCTAAACACGCCGACATGCTCAACTAAATGGCTTGAACCATTTGCCATGAGGGTAATTTTTTCTTTTGGCTTTAAGGTGCCGTTAACAACACGCACCAACATCACCACGCCGACATAGTTATCAAACCAAGAATCAATAATCAAGGCTTGTAATGGATCTGTTGCACTACCTTTTGGTGGAGGCACGCGCGCAATCATTTCCTCGATGACTTCTGCAACACCCATACCTGTTTTGGCTGAGCATGTCACAGCATCGGATGCATCAATGCCAATCACATCTTCAATTTCTTGTTTAGCACGCTCAGGATCAGCTTGTGGCAAATCAATCTTATTGAGTACCGGCACTACTTCAACACCCAACTCCAGCGCCATGTAACAGTTGGCAACCGTTTGCGCCTCAACGCCTTGGCTAGCATCAACGACTAACAATGCACCTTCGCATGCTGAGAGTGAACGGCTCACTTCATAGGAGAAGTCGACGTGCCCTGGCGTATCAATCAGGTTGATGTTGTAGGTTTTACCGTCTTTAGACTTATAAATCAGCGCCGCTGTTTGCGCCTTAATAGTGATGCCGCGCTCACGTTCGATATCCATCGAATCTAAAACTTGGGCCTCCATTTCACGATCAGACAGACCGCCACAGAGTTGAATGATGCGATCAGCAAGCGTTGATTTGCCGTGATCAATGTGGGCGATGATAGAAAAATTGCGGATTAAATCCATAGTGTCTTATGTGGTCTTCAAAAAACGCCTTGTCAGAGCGCACCACAATGATGCGCTGCAAAAAGCCGTCTTAAACTGATTGTAATGGGTGGCGCCAAATTAGCGACAAACCCGCTTATTTAGCCCAAAAACCCTGTTTTTAGCTTATTTTGGCTTGATGGGAATAACCATGGTGCTATCTGCCCGACGAACAAAAACCGGGACCGCCTTATTGGAGTCTAATCCCTTCACCAAGCCCTCAAACTGCTTTACCCCGGTGATATCCGCATCTGCAATCCGAATAATGACGTCTCCAGGTCGAACGCCTGCACGTGCCAAGGGGCCATCTCCTAGGCCAGTAACCTCAACGCCACCACGGATATTGAGCTCCCTCCTCTTACTATCTGAGGGCTCAGAAACTGCCACTCCAAGAGAATTAGCATTTCCGCCTGATGAACCGGAGTTATCCGATTTCTTCACAGCAGCCTGACCGGCTTCAGTATCCACTACAGAAACCATCAAATCCCTAGTGGAGCCTTTGCGCCAAACCTGTACGCTGGCACTAGTGCCTGGCTTAGTATCACCAACAGCTCTTGGCAGATCGGTAGATTTGCCAATATCACGGCCATTGAAACTGAGAATCACGTCGCCAGACTCAATGCCACCTGCTGCAGCCGGTCCACCTGGCTCAACGTTGCGAACATAGGCGCCACGTGGCTTACCTAGCCCAAGACTCTCTGCAATTTCTTTAGTCATTTCACCTAAAGCAACGCCAATACGACCCCGAGTCATTTTTCCATTGGTACGCAGTTGATCTGCAACGCGCATCGCTTCATCAATTGGAATGGCGAAGGAGATACCCATGTATCCACCAGAGCGACTAAAGATTTGTGAATTAATGCCAATGACTTGTCCGGCGGTATTCAACAACGGGCCGCCAGAGTTACCAGGATTTACCGCTACGTCAGTCTGAATGAAGGGTAAGTAGTCGCCAGTATCACGACTCTTGGCAGACACGATACCTGCAGTCACGGTATTTTCTAAGCCAAATGGGGAGCCAATCGCTAATACCCACTCGCCCACCCTCACACGAGAAGAGTCACCTAGAGGCAGTCTTGGTAAATCACGTGCATCGATTTTGACAACTGCCACATCAGTACGTTTATCCATGCCTAATAACTTGGCTTTGTACTCGCGCTTGTCGGTCAAAGTGACATAGATCGTATTGGCGCCCTCAACTACGTGGGCATTTGTCAAAATCAAACCATTCGATTCAATAATAAAACCGGAGCCTACGCCACGATCAGCCTCTTGTGGTTTGCCGGGGTTTGGTTGAGCTTGTTTAGGCCCACTTGGCAAGCCAGGAATAGGCACGCCAAAGAAGCGACGGAAGAACTCGGCTTGATCCTCAGGCATTCCTGGGATGCCACCTTGGGCTTGCTGCTGCATCACTTTTTCAGTGGTGCGAATATTCACAACGGCTGGACTTGCTCTTTCAACTAAATCAGCGAAGTCAGGAATAGAGACACGTGGACTCTGAGCATAGGCCTGCGGAATAAACGCAATCTGCCCTAAGCTGAGAATAGCCAAGAGCGCAATAAGGTACTTTTTCATAATGCTATAGACCTGCTTGGTAAAAACCAATAATTAAAGAAATGAAGAAAGGAAATAACCTACTAAGAATATTAGGTCAGTTTGCCAAAAATCAAGGTACCGTTAGTACCCCCAAAGCCAAAATTGTTTTTGACGGCATGGTCGATCTTCACATCACGAGCAGTATTGGCGCAGTAGTCCAAATCACACTCTGGATCTTGATTGAAGATATTGATTGTTGGTGGAGACTTCTGGTTATGTAATGCCAGAATAGTAAAGACAGATTCCAAGCCGCCAGCACCGCCTAAAAGGTGGCCAGTCATCGACTTAGTAGAGTTAATCAGCGTCTTCTTAGCGTGATCGCCAAGAGCAGCCTTGATGGCGCCGGTTTCGTTCTTATCGCCTAAAGGTGTCGAAGTCCCATGCGCGTTAATGTAGTCAATCTGATTGGCATTCAAGCCGGCATCGCGCATGGCATTGACCATGCAACGACGTGGACCATCCATATTTGGGGCAGTCATGTGATACGCATCGCCACTCATACCGAAGCCCAAGAGCTCACAGTAGATTTTTGCGCCACGGGCCTTAGCATGCTCATATTCTTCAATCACCACAACACCAGCACCTTCACCTAGAACGAAACCATCACGGTCTCTATCCCATGGGCGTGAGGCTGTTGCAGGGTCATCATTACGAGTAGATAGAGCACGAGCTGAGGCAAAGCCACCAACACCTAATGCAGAAATTGTAGATTCAGCACCGCCTGCAACCATCACATCGGCATCACCGTACTGGATTAAGCGTGCCGCCAATCCAATGCTATGCAAACCAGTAGTGCAAGCTGTCACTGCAGCCACGTTTGGACCTTTCAGGCCAAACAAGATGCTGATGTGACCAGAAATCATATTAATGATTGAGCCTGGCACAAAAAATGGGGAGATACGACGAGGACCGCGAGCCAATAACTCAGCGCCGGTCTCTTCAATCATTGGCAGACCGCCAATACCTGAACCGACCATAACGCCAACCCGCTCGGCATTCTCTTCTGTTACTTGCAGACCGCTATCGCGAATTGCTTGCGTACCAGCAGCGATACCGTAATGGATAAAGGTATCCATATGGCGCGCCTCTTTGGCAGAAACATATTCTTCGACATTGAAATCCTTCACCTCGCCGGCGAAATGCACGCTCAGCGGAGTGTGGTCAAACTTGGTGATGGTAGCGATGCCTGATTTGCCCGCAAGCAAATTAGACCAAGCTACATCAACCGAGTTACCAACTGGTGAAATAAGACCTAAGCCGGTAACGACAACCCGGCGACGGCCATTTGATGATGACACAGTAATAGCGTTTAACTAAGCTAGGGAATTAACCCTGAGCTTTAGACTGAGCAAAATCGATAGCGAGCTGAACAGTAGTAATTTTTTCGGCTTCTTCATCCGGAATTTCAATTCCGAATTCGTCTTCCAAAGCCATTACCAACTCAACAGTGTCAAGAGAGTCTGCGCCTAAGTCGTTCACAAAAGAAGATTCATTCTTGATATCTGCTTCTGCGACGCCCAATTGCTCAGCGACGATCTTCTTAACGCGTTGTTCGATGTTATCCATTAATTCCCCCAAGGGTTGTAAAAAAACGATGAAAAGGATTTTATCAGCTTGGCGGGCTAAATTAGTAAATCCGCCAAAAAATGATCAAATAACTGCTTTATTTTTAGGCTAAATAGAGGCCACCATTGACATGCAAGGTATTCCCAGTGATATATCCAGCCGCTGGAGAGGCTAAAAACGCCACCGCCTGGGCTACATCTTCCGGGCTACCTAGGCGAGCCAAAGGAATGTTCGCTTTTAGTGAATTTTGCTGCTCTTCACTCAAAGCGCGGGTCATATCGGTATCAATAAATCCGGGGGCAACACAATTTACAGTGATATTGCGGCTACCGATTTCACGGGCTAAAGCGCGAGTCATACCAGAAACGCCTGATTTAGCAGCGGCGTAATTCGCCTGCCCAGGGTTACCCATATGACCAACGATAGAGGTGATATTGATGATGCGGCCAGCGCGCGCTTTCATCATTGGGCGCATTACTGCCTGCGACAAACGGAAAACTGCACTTAAATTGGTGTCGATCACATCGGTCCACTCATCTGTTTTCATGCGCATTGCTAGGTTATCGCGGGTGATACCTGCGTTATTGACCAAAATATTAATGCCACCAAAATCCTTAACGATTAAATCAATAATATCTTCACAAGCCTTTGGATCGGTCACATTCAATACCTCGCCACGACCACCGCTTGCCTGCAAACGTGCATTGATAGCCTTCGCACCATCTTCAGATGTGGCAGTACCAATTACTTTGGCACCACATTTCACTAACTCATCCGCAATAGCCTGACCAATACCACGCGATGCGCCGGTCACTAATGCAATTTGTCCGCTTAAGTCGAGATTCATATTTGTCTTCCGTTGTTTCTTTATTGTTTTTTATTTGTAGCTTTACTTTACTGAAGCCAAAGCTTCGGTAAGGCTGGCTTCATCGAAAACAGGAATGCCAACGACATTCTCATTGATGCGCTTAGTCAACCCAGCCAATACCTTGCCAGGACCGCACTCTATAACTTGAGTAATGCCCTGTTGCGCCATGGCATTGATAGTCTCATGCCAACGTACTGGCTTGGCAGCTTGACGCACCAAGGCATCCTTAATAGCCGCCGGGTCATTCAGGGCATTGACATCAACGTTATTGACTACAGAAATAGTGGGGACCTTGAATTCGATATCAGCTAAGTAGCCTTTCAGTTTTTCTGAAGCAGGCTGTAGCAAAGATGAGTGAAACGGTGCAGATACAGGCAATGGCAAAGCACGTTTTGCGCCAGCTGCCTTGAGCAGTTCACAAGCCTTAGTCACTGCATCACTTCCACCAGCAATCACCACTTGTCCTGGCGCATTGAAGTTCACTGCTTCCACAACGCCGCCAGAGGCCGCAGCAGCTTGCGCACAAACCGTCTTCACAATCGCATCATCCAAGCCCAGGATCGCAGCCATGCCGCCTGCACCAACCGGTACTGCTGTTTGCATGGCTTCAGCACGAAAGCGCACCAAAGGCACGGCATCTTTGAATGAGATTACGCCAGCAGCAACCAAAGCGGAGTACTCACCCAAGCTATGACCAGCCATCATCTGAGGAACGGCGCCACCAGAGGCCAACCAAGCACGATAAAACGCAATCGCTGCAGTCAACATCACGGGTTGTGTATTGGTCGTTAAAGACAATGCTTCTGCAGGACCTTCAGCAATCAGTTTTGTGACATCTTCACCCAAAGCCTCTGAAGCCTCTTGCAAAGTCGCACGGACTTCCGGGCGATCCGCAATGGAGTTGAGCATCCCAACAGATTGGGAACCTTGGCCAGGGAATACAAATGCAAATGTCATAGGAATGATCGCTGGATAATAGTTGTGAATGTATTTTTAGCTTTAGCGCTTTGTTTAGTATTTTGCTTTAATACCTGATGACTGCCGCGCCCCAAGCAAAGCCACCGCCCACACCCTCTAGCAAGAGGTGTTGGCCACGTTGGATTTGACCAGAGCGAACGCCGACATCTAGAGCAAGCGGTATGGATGCAGCGGAAGTGTTGCCGTGTTCATGAACGGTCACAATGACATTGTCCATCGACATACCCATCTTGCGGGCTGTGCTCTCCATAATGCGAATATTGGCTTGGTGTGGCACCAACCAATCAATTTGTTCTGGCTTGAGATTGGCTTTTTCTAAAGCCTCATGCGCGACTTGCTCAAGCACCTTAACGGCCAACTTAAATACTGCAGGGCCATCCATAGTCAAGTAAGCAGAGCCATCTACACCACCCTGCTTAGCACGCCCCGGAACGCAAAGAATGTCGCGTTGACTCCCATCAGCATGCAAAGCCGTTGCCAGAATGCCAGGCTCAGAAGAAGCCTCCAGAACGACTGCACCAGCACCATCGCCAAACAAAACAGAAGTAGTACGGTCTTGGAAATCCAAAATACGGGAGAAAGTTTCTGCACCCAAAACTAATACTTTCTTGTAAGTACCTGTTCGAATAAATGCATCAGCAATGGCAAGGGCATAAGTAAACCCAGCGCATACGGCCTGAACATCAAATGCGGCGCAATTCGTATGCGCACCCAACTTGTCTTGCACTACGCAAGCGGTACTTGGGAAACCACCTAAATGATCTGGCGTAGAGGTTGCCAAAATAATCAAATCAAGATCTTCTGAGGTGCAGCCAGCAGCTTCTAATGCTGCTTCAGCAGCCTTGACCGCCAAGTCACTAGTGAGTTGATTATCTGCAGCAAAGTGACGAGCAGAAATTCCACTGCGAGTCACAATCCATTCATCACTAGTCTCGAGTCCAATCTTCGCTAAACGTTCAACGAGATCTTGATTGCTTAAACGTTGCTCCGGAAGATAGCTCCCAGTCCCCGCTATCCGTGAAAAGGTGCTCATGATTATTTTGTCTCCGCCACAAAAGCTTGAGCAATGCGCTCTACCATGCGATTTTTTGCTGCTTCATATGCACGATCGAGCGCAAAACCAAATGCAAAACGATCTGCTGAGCCATGACTTTTAATTACACAACCGCGCAAGCCTAAGAGCACAGCGCCGTTATAGCGACGATGGTCAACACGCTTACGTACACGCAATAATGGCACCATCGCACAGATTGCCATGAGTTTGGTAAGCCATGATCGATTGAATTCTTCTTTTATTAAGCCACTCATCATCTTCGCCAAGCCTTCGCTTGCCTTGAGAACAACGTTGCCAACAAAACCATCACACACCACGATATCTGTAGTGCCCTTGAAAATATCATTACCTTCTACGTTGCCGTAGAAGTTTAAGTTCGTTTGGCGTAGCAACTCACTCGTCTGCTTCACTACTTCATTTCCCTTAATCACTTCTTCACCAATATTGAGAAGACCGATTGAAGGGTTTTGTGTGCCATCCACCACTTGAACCATCACATTAGCCATTTGCGCAAACTGCACCAAATGCATTGGTTCGCAATCCGCATTAGCGCCAAGATCTAGCATGGTGGTACCGCGCCCTTTTTCATTGGGGATCGCGGTAGCAATCGCAGGACGATCAACACCTTCAAGAGTTTTGAGAATGTAGCGGGATATCGCCATTAAGGCGCCCGTATTGCCAGAAGAGATAATTGCGTCAGCTGAGCCTTCTTTGACCTGCTCGATAGCAACGCGCATGGAAGAATCTTTTTTACGACGCAGTGCCACCTCAATAGGATCATCCATCAGGACAACCTCACTGGCAGGAACAATTTGAATACGCTCCAATGGCGCTTTTGGAAACTGACTTAAGGCTTGCTTAAGCGCTTCCGGATTGCCGACTAATGCAATCTTTACATCAGCATGTTTTTCGAGAAAATCGCAACAAGCGGGGACCGTAACAACTACCCCGTGATCTCCGCCCATAGCATCGATAGCAAGAGTGACACTCATAAAATCAAGTATTGCTGCAAGTAGTTTTTTTCAAAGAAAAAAGCGGCTTTTATTGGAGCCGCTTCTATCTTTTAGACTAAAGAATTAGTCGTTTTTTGTTTTAACAACTTTACGACCACGGTAGTAGCCGTTTGGTGAAATGTGGTGGCGCAAATGAGCCTCACCAGTTGTGGCTTCAACAGCCGTAGCAGGTGCGGTCAAAAAGTCGTGCGCACGGTGCTTCTAGCATGGAAATTGAGCTAAATGCTTGATTAATTGATAAAACGGGTTTGAAGAGCCACTCCCAATACATTGGGTCTAATCAATTTTTCTTCATATTTTTCAATATGTTAAAAGGATTTTGGGGCTTTTCAGAGGCATCTTCAGTCTCCCCACCCTCGCCAAATGAAGAGGCATGCGGTTGGCAAGTGCCATCTGGATGCTTTGGAATCAACGGCATGGACAAGAGGATTTCATCCTCGATTAAGCCCAAAAGATCAAAGTGCTGACTTGCCACCAAAGGCTCCTGTTGGTCATCCTCCATAGGAAAGGCATCCGCTTCCTCCTCGGAGGCCACCATGACAAATCGACTCTCTTGAACTAAATCTAGACCGCAGTCCTGTAAACAACTCTGACAAACCAGGTGAATACGGCCTTTTACAGCCAGTTCCAGAACTTGCTGGGGCTCAGAACCCGGAGAATTGGCAAAATGGGTCTTGACCTGCCAATGGAAGCCATCGCCCGGCTCAATGCTGGAGACCTCCTCAGCCACCCTTGGTAAGGCTGAAATCTCTAAAAACCCAGACCCTTGATAGGACTGTGGAGCACAAAAATCGATCCGACTTAAAGCCTTGGGATCGGTGGATAGCTCAACTTGAGGTAAAACTTGATTACGATTCATGACATCAGTCTAAATGAAGGCTTCAGCGAAAGTACAAGTAGTGATGAGTAATTCTGCAAAAAAACTAATTCTGGCATCGACCTCAGTCTATCGTCGAGAGCTCTTAGAGCGACTGCGCATCCCTTTTGATGTCATCTCGCCCAAGGTTGATGAAACTCCCCTCCCCGGTGAAAGCACCCTAGATTTAGCCTTGCGCTTAGCCAAAGCAAAAGCTGCCGCAGTAGCCAAAGATCACCCCGAAGCCTGGGTCATTGGTTCTGATCAAGTAGCCGACCTTTGTGGCGCTGCTATTGGTAAGCCGGGAAACTTTGAGCGCGCTATGGCGCAACTACAACTCATGCGTGGTGCCACTGTGACTTTTCAAACAGCGTTGTGTCTCATGCGTGGCGATGTCGAATCAACAATCAATATTCCTACGGAAGTGACTTTCCGCAAATTATCCGATGATGTTCTGGAGGCATACCTCCATGCCGAGGAGCCATACGACTGCGCAGGTAGCGCCAAGTCCGAAGGTCTAGGAATCTCACTTTTGGAATCCATTAAGAGTGATGACCCAACAGCATTAATTGGCTTACCATTAATTGCACTGAGTGGCCTTTTGCGTGAAGCTGGCTTTGATATTCCGAAAAAGAAATAAAAAAAGCGAAATTAAATAAATGAGTTCAACCCTAGGTACCCTCTTTTTAATTCCCAATACTTTGGGTGACGATGCACGGGTTGCGCAATTGCCTTGGGTTTTGCCATGCGAAACGATTGCTCAAACTGCCAAGATCACCCACTGGATTGTTGAGGATGCAAAGACAGCGCGCGCCTTTTTAAAAGCAGTCGATAGCGTTTCGCCTTTAGCCTGCACCATTCAAGAAATGCAAATGAGTGAGTGGCGTGGTGTTGCGCGCAACGCTAAGTATGGTGACGCAGTCAAACCAATGGACTTACTCAAACCACTCATCGCCGGAAAAGATATGGGTCTCATGTCAGAGGCAGGCGTTCCCGGTGTTGCAGATCCCGGTGCGGAGCTCGTATTAGCAGCACATAAGCTGGGCGCGAAAGTAAAACCGATGATTGGCCCAAGCTCTATTTTGTTGGGTCTAATGGCCAGCGGTTTGAATGGTCAGCGCTTTGCGTTTCAGGGTTATGTTCCACATGATGCGCAAGACCGCATCGCACGACTGAAACAGTTGGAAGTGGAATCTAGAAAGTTGCAGCAGACACAAATTTGGATTGAGACACCGTATCGCAATACTGCCATGCTCATGGCTTGTCTGAGCGCACTGTCTCCGCAATCGATGCTTTGTATGGGAATGGATCTGAGTTTACCAACGGAGATGATCACTACGCTATCAATTGCAGACTGGCGTAAGCGCTTCCCTAATGAGGCTGCCTGCGCTTCATTACAAAATAGGCCAGCAGTATTTCTATTGCTGGCCTAAGTATTTTGTTTACTGTTTAATTGATCTAGCCTTTTTTACTTTAGGTCGGGTGTCTTCACTAAAGCCTTTCCAGCTGCAGCGCCAACTTCAGCACCGAAACGTTTAGCAACACGTTCAGCAAAATTCTCTTTCATAGTGTAGTCCAGAATATCTGGCGCTTTAAAGACATCGCGCGCTACAGTCTCTACTGTTCCATAACCATCCACCAAGCCGATTTTGATCGCTTGCTCTCCATTCCAAACTCGGCCTGAGAACATCTCTGGAGTTTCTTTTAGACGATCACCACGACCCGCTTTGACCACCGCAATAAACTGCTGATGAATCTCATCGATCATGGTTTTAATCATCTCTACTTGCTGTGGATTTTCTTTGGAGAATGGGTCCATCATTCCCTTGTTTGAGCCTGCAGTAATCATGCGACGGGTTACGCCCAACTTATCCATCAAGCCAGTGAAACCAAAGCCTTCCATGATCACGCCGATAGACCCTACCAAGCTGGCCTTATCAACCAAAATTTGATCGCCTGCAACAGCGACGTAGTAACCACCTGAAGCGCAGATATCTTCCACTACGACATAAAACGGCTTACTTGGATACAGTTTTCGTAAGCGATGAATCTCGTCATTCATCATGCCAGCTTGAACTGGAGAGCCACCAGGGCTATTGATACGCAAGACTACGCCTGCACTATTTTCATTTTCAAAAGCAGCACTTAGTGATGAGTTGATATCCAAAGCATTCGCCATCGAGCTTGAAGAAATCTCACCCTCTAGCGTGACTAAGGCCGTGTGCTTCTCCATTCCCATACCGCGCCCCGGCAGATGGAAGTCAAATACTGCTAGCAGTACGCCAACAAAGAAAATAAGAGTAAGGATACGAAACACCGCTTTCCAGCGACGCGCCTTGCGGGTCTCTTTTAAATTCTCCAACAATAAATGCTCAAGGGCTTGACGCTCCCAATTTTGATTCGCGTTCTCGGATTGATTTTGATCCATCTTTTTAATCCTTAGTTACTGGCTAGTTTTTAATAGTGAGATTGTCGCTAAGCCATTGACCTAACTGCGAGACATCATCCACATGAATGAGTGATGGCGCTTCTTTTAAAGTGCTCGGAGGATGTGCGCCATACGTTACCGCAACCGCGTCAACCCCTGCATTAGCAGCCATATCCAAATCATGGGTGGTATCCCCGATCATAAGCATGCGACGCATCGGTACTTGCATGACATCCGAGAGCTCAAGGAGCATTCCGGGATGGGGCTTGGAGAAGGATTCATCTGCAGTGCGTGTTTCGTGGAACATTTGCTCTAGCTGATGATGCTTTAGAGAACGATCCAAGCCAACGCGAGATTTACCTGTTGCAACACCTAATAGGTAACCATCCTCACGCAAGCTGTGAAGTAGCTCACGAATGCCTGGAAATAAATCAAGTTCATGATCTTTAGCAAGGTAGTGGTAGCGAAAGCGCTCTGTTAACTTGGGGAAGTGCGCTGGCTCAATCCAAGGTACCGCCCTTCTCAGTGAATCCTGAATACCCAGGCCAATGACCGAGCTAGCCAAAGCGTCATCCGGCTCTTTGAAACCTAAGTCAAGACAAGCTTGTTGAATACAGTTCACGATCGTTGGCGTGGAATCCATGATGGTTCCATCCCAATCCCACACAATGAGGTCGTAACGTCTATCGGGTTTTTGCTCTTCAGGCATTGTTGGGCGCTTCAAAAGTTTTCATCATCGCTATAAATTCAGCGGGTAGTGGTGACTCAACGCGCATTTTCTCGCCAGTACGGGGATGAGTAAAGCCGGCCAGATGGGCATGCAGATACAAACGTTTGGATTTCACAATTTTGTCTTGATCTTCGAAGCCGTATTTATCGTCACCCAAAATCGAGTGACCTAATTTTTGAAGATGCACGCGGATTTGATGAGTACGTCCAGTTTTTAACTGGGCTTCAGCAAGAGTAATCGCCACCTCTCCGCGCTTCATTAACTTGGTAACACGCAAAGCGGTATGACTTGGTAGGCCATCTGGGTCGACGCGAACGCGACGCTCACCATTGGCCAATAGGTATTTATGTAATGCAAACTTCAGTTGCATCGTGCCTGCACCTTGGGCAATTTCTCCATGGGCTAGCAAGTAATAGCGCTTATCAGTTTGCCCTTCACGGATCTGACGATGCAACTCAACCAGAGCGCTACGCTTTTTAGCCAAGAGCAAGACGCCAGAAGTGTCTCGATCCAAACGGTGAACCAATTCCAGAAATTTAAGC
Source organism: Polynucleobacter sp. 39-46-10 (assembly GCF_002282275.1). Lineage (NCBI taxonomy): Bacteria > Pseudomonadati > Pseudomonadota > Betaproteobacteria > Burkholderiales > Burkholderiaceae > Polynucleobacter > Polynucleobacter sp. 39-46-10. The sequence goes on from NZ_NCJB01000039.1 coordinate 20,031, forward strand.
TCAGGACGGGTAATACGTAAGGTCTCAATGACACCCAGGGCTATGCCCGAACCTCCATGAACTGCCAAACCTACTGGCTTATTCACTATTAATAGCGCCTCATCTTCAAACAAAACAGGCATTTTGTCGGAATATCCCTGCGCCCGAGACTTGGTTTGAGCGGTATTGACTGCTGCCATTTGGGCAGGCTCAGCAATCCGAACCGGCGGGACTCTGACCACATCCCCCTCAACCAAGCGTGTAGTCGGCTCAGCCCTTTTCTTATTCACCCGGACCTCGCCAGAGCGAATAATCCGATAAACATGGCTTTTAGGAACCCCTTTGGCCCAACGCAACAGATAGTTATCCAGGCGCTGGCCGGCCTCTTCTGGGCCAATGGTCTGCAGATGAACGGCGGCCGGAGCACTGGTTTTTGCCTGTAAAGACTTGGAAATGGGTTCGGATTTCATGATTTATCTCTCTTGCCACCTCGACGAGGGTCGACAAGGGACTTAACAATACCCCATTGTCGTTCAACTTGTGCCGTATAATCAACGCTCTAGCCAATTTATTGGCCCGAGACTAACCTGATTCAGGTTTGAACCGTGGAGCTTGGAGTCGCCCTTAATAGACTCCCGGGGTTGCCCCTCCCCCGTTGTAATGAGGCGCAGGGTTGGTGTGCCGTATGCCGCGACCCGCGATTAGAAGACAGTTTTCAGGCGCGCGCCTGCATTGATGACCTAAAGGAGGTCTCTGCGGCGATCGTCAAGTGTGG
>NZ_NCJB01000040.1:0-15583 GCF_002282275.1 Polynucleobacter sp. 39-46-10
GTGACAGTCTGGCTGATCGCATTCCCGCCGACGCTGGCGGACAGCCGGAGATACAGGTTGAACGCAAACGTCCAACATTTGCAGTTGCAGTAATAGTGTTAGTGGTGATCATGCCTGGCTTGTCGCCTTGTGGGGCAGTAGTTGTGCCAGTAGTAACTTGCTCACTAGTTGTGCCTGGGTTTTTCACCTTAACCAACTCAATAGCAACAGCGAGTTCGTAGACCACATCAAAATGATCGCCAACTTTGATTTCAGCAAAGTTCTTAACTTCAGGGCCAGCAACGATAGTGGATTCACCATCTTGATTCTTGAGGGTAACAGTACGAGTTGCAGCATCAATCTTGATTACTTCGCCGTCATAAATGAGGGCAGCTTCTTGAGCGGCTACGCCAGCGATAGGGGCCTTTGGTTTATTGAGCATGAAGTAAGCGCCAGCAGCAATAGCGGCCAGTACAACAATAATGACTAGTTTTTTCATAACGATATTAATCCTTAATAAATTGGGATGCATTAACTGTGAGCAGTAATGCGGTAATTGATAAATGCAACTAATTTGGCATTTGATTGGATTGTATTACTCATGCTAATCATCAGAATCATTTTTGAGGATGGTTTTAGTAAATAAGCCCTAAATACCCGACTATTCTACTTATTTATCCAAATGGAGTGTCATATTAATGGCGCATACTAAAGGGTGTGAGCAGTATGAAAAGAGGGGTATGTATGTTTTGGAGGTTATTTTCGGGATTTGTCTTCATGGGCGTGGCTCTTACAGTCAGCGCAGCAACGTCGCAAGACTTGTTGAGGGCCTATGAGTCTCAATCGGGTAAGGCGTCCCCAGCTCGCGGAGAGCAGTTCTTCAATACTAAGCATGGCAAGGAATGGAGCTGTGCATCCTGTCACGAAAATCCTCCGAATCACGACACTAAACATATTGTTACCGGGAAGGTGATTAAGCCCTTGGCGCCAAGCGCCAATCCTGCACGCTTTACCGATGAAGCCAAGGCCGATAAATGGTTTAAGCGCAATTGCAATGATGTGCTTGGTAGAGACTGCACCGCGCAAGAAAAAGCGGATGTCCTTTCTTGGCTAATGACTGTTAAATGAATCTCATCAAAATGAAAAAAACTGTATTGATTGCAACTTTAGTGCTCCTAGCTTCGCCTACATTTGCTGCAAAAATGACGATGCCTAGTGATGCGCCAATTTCTTTTGAAGCTGAGTGTGCAAGTTGTCATATGGCCTATCCGCCAGCACTCTTAAGTCAACAGAGCTGGAAAAATATCATGTCTGGACTAGCAAAGCATTTCGGTACCGATGCCAGCTTGGATCCCAAGAGTCAGACTGAGCTAACTAATTGGCTGGTGAAGAATGCAGCTACTCGACAAAAGTACAGCGAGACTGCTCCTGAAAACCGCATCACTAAAACATCTTGGTTTATTCGTAAGCATGATGAGGTAAGAGCAGATGTATGGAAACGAGCGAGCATCAAGAGTCCAGCTAACTGTGGGGCCTGTCATATCGATGCTGCTAAAGGTATTTTTAGTGAGAACAACATTAAGATCCCAGCCAAATGAATAAAGTTATGAACGAAACGGTTGGAGCTACTGGCAAATTGAAACAAGCCATCATGGTTTGGGATATGCCGGTGCGGGTCTTTCATTGGCTATTAGTGATTTGTTTTGCTGGTGCTTGGCTCACTTCAGAGAGTGAACGCTTGGCCATGATTCACTATGCATTTGGCTATACCGCATGTTTGCTTGTCCTCATTCGATTGGTCTGGGGTGTCATTGGTACCCGTTACGCTAGATTTACTCAGTTTCTCAAAAGCCCTCGGGCTGTAATTGAGCACTTTATGACGATGTTGCGTGGACATCCTCATCATGATGTTGGCCATAACCCGGCGGGTGGCTTAGTGATGTTTGCGCTGATGTTGCTCATACTGCTGATTGGCTTAACTGGTTATTTATCAGTTAAAGAGTTTTTGGGTAATGCTCCATCCGAGGCTCATGAGGTAGTTGCTAGTCTGGTTCTTGGCTTGGTCATCGTCCACATCATTGCTGCAATTGGGATGAGTGTGATTGAAAGGCAAAACCTAGTCAGATCCATGGTGACTGGCAAAAAAAAGGGTTTTCCGGAGCAGGGGATACGTTATCCGCAGTATCTGATTGGCGCTCTCATTTTGCTGAGCTCCCTATACTTTTTCTATCTCATTTTAACTGGTGGCTTGCCAAGCCTGACACAGTAAAGCCGGTCCGATTGGGGGTGTGCGAGCTCCCATCGTCGTTGTACGATAGATAGCATGAAGCTTCTGATAGCCCTTTATTTCTATATTCTTGCCACCATTCAGTTGGGCTTGTTATTGGGCGTCTATCACTACTATCGCTCTCAAAGCACAGTAAGGCCTAGTCCTTATTGGATGGGATCTTTGGTGGTGAGTATTTTGGCTTTGACTACCTTTGGCACCGGGATTGTGACAATTGAAGATGTCTCAAAACCAGAATTCAATTTCACAATAGCCAATTCCTTGTTCTACATTGCTGCTATTTTGCAATTTCTGTTTTGTAGGTCTCTTAATAAGCCCATTAGTAGGCGTTTGAAATATGCATTCCTACTATCAGTTCTGATCTTTATCCCATCCTTTGAATGGATGCGTATTAATGGCACTTTTGAAAGTCGAACTGCCATCATTTGCCTGATCACAGGACTCTTTTTTATTTTGCAAACATTCCAGTTGCGCTCAAAAAGAAAGACAACTCCTTCGCAGCAATTAATTTATTTGCAATACGCCACTACCGCAGAATTATTTTTTGCTATTGGACGGCTCTCTGTAGTGATTGCCTCTGGTTTCACCATTCGCCAGGTTGAGCAGATCCCGCAATTTTTGATTCTGCTGACAATCATGCAAATCGTGATGAACACGCTAGCTTATATTGCGATCGGCGGTTATTGGTCTGAGCGGATTGCACTAGCAAGCGCCCAATCGCAAACCGAGAATGAAGAAATTAAAGCCTTATTAATTGAGCGTGAAAGTTTAATTTCTAATCTATTAAAAGCCAATAAAACTGCAGCAACAGGTGCTTTGTCAGCCTCTATCGCTCATGAGCTTAATCAGCCTTTGGGAGCATCCCAGCTCAACATTCAATTCCTGCAGAAGAAGTTATCTGAGAGAAATTTAACTACTGAACAATACCAAGAGATTCTCGCAGCCTTATTGGCAGATAACCAGAGGGCTACTAACATCATCCAATCCCTGCGCTCTATATTTTCAGATGGGAAGATTGGGGTGGAGCGAATTGATATTGTTGGGCTGATTGAGTCCGTTCTCAAAATTGCTAAACCAGAAATTCAGGCGCAGAGCATTCAAGTGGTTCTGCGACTGGAGTCTAAATCTTTTATCAATGCCAATCGTGGTGAAATTCAACAGGTCCTGTTGAACCTCATCAATAACGCAATACAGGTCCTCGGTGACAAGGCGCTATCTTCTCGCACTCTCCAGATTGAAAGTCGAGATGTGCCTGAGGGAATCAAACTCCTGGTATCTGATAATGGAGGCGGCGTTCCAACGGATGCCCAGCCACACTTATTTGAATTGCTCTCCAGTAGCAATAAGCGCTCTGGAATGGGCTTGGGTTTATGGCTTTGCCACCATATCGTCTCTCGTCATGGTGGTCACATTCGTTATCAAGATGCCCCTAGTGGGGGCGCTGAATTTATCGTCTTTCTGCCATCCATTCAGGATTAAGATATTAGCCCTATAGCTAATTGCCTATAGGGGGCGCACTCTTTACATTCGTAAAGTACCTTTTTTACCAATATATGCAATATTTCAAGGCTTCTATGAAAACCAAAATTACTCTGATTGCGTTATCCATAACACTCCTTTCCGGCAACTCTGTTTTTGCTGCTGGTGGCGGTGGAGTCGTTGCTGATCCAGGCGCAATGCAAGGAAAGCATTTCGACCCTAAGGGCAAGGCACCTTCAACATTTACAGTTGAATTGCAAAACGGTTTACGTAAAACATTGCCTTTCGAAGATAAGCGTGACTTTGAAGAGTCTAAGAGGGGATTTATTGCGGCGCCAGCTTATAAAACCATTATGGCTGATGCAGGTAACGTGGCCTGGGATATGGGCAGCTATGAATTCCTATTGCAAGGCAAGGATTTCGATAGCGTACATCCCTCATTGCAACGTCAAGCTATTCTTAATATGGGTTACGGCCTCTATGAGGTTGTGCCAGGAAAGATCTATCAAGTTCGTGGTTTTGACTTATCGAACATTAGCTTTGTTAAAACCAATACAGGATGGATTGTCTTTGACCCATTAACTTCAAAAGAGACTGCTAGAGCAGCTTTAGAGTTGGTGAATGAGAAGTTAGGCAAGCGCCCTGTAGTCGCGGTGGTGTACTCCCATTCACATGCTGACCACTTTGGCGGTGTTCGCGGTGTAGTAGAGGAAGCTGATGTGAAGAGCGGCAAGGTCAAGATTATTGCTCCAGCTGGCTTTATGGATCACGCTGTTGCAGAGAATGTGTATGCAGGCAATGCCATGACACGTCGTCTGTATTTCCAGTATGGCGTTTTATTGCCACGTAGCCCATTTGGTCACGTTGACCAATCGATTGGTAAAAATACTGCAGCAGGAAACCTTGGATTAATTGAGCCAACTATTCTGATCAATGAGCCATTTGAAAAGATGACGGTGGATGGGGTAGAGATGGAGTTCCAAAATACGCCTGGTACAGAAGCTCCAGCGGAGATGAACACTTATTTTCCGCAGATGAAAGCATTTTGGGCTGCAGAAAATATCACCGGCACCATTCACAATATTTATACTTTGCGCGGTGCATTAGTGCGTGACGCACTGGCATGGTCTAGGAATATTAACAACGCTTTGTATCGTTATGGCAATGAAGCGCAAGTGATGTTTGCTTCGCATTCTTGGCCGCGCTGGGGTAATGATCGCGTGCAAGAAGTTATGCGCACGCAGCGTGACAGCTACGCACACTTAAACAATGAAGTGCTCCATTTGGCCAACAATGGCGTAACGATTAATGAAGTGCATAATGTTTACAAACAACCAGAGAGCTTAAAGTCTCAATGGGCAGCGCATAGCTACCATGGTTCTGAAGAGCACAACAGCCGCGCTGTGATTAATCGTTACTTAGGTTACTGGGATGCTAATCCTGCTACCTTGATTCCTTTATCACCAAAAGATTCTGCGCCGCTGTATGTGGAGATGATGGGTGGCTCAGGAAAAATCATGGCAAAGGGTAGGCAGCTCTATAAACAGGGTAAATACCGTGAGGCTATGGAGATCGTGAATAAGTTGGTTTATGCAGAGCCAAACAACACAGCCGCCAAAGATTTGTTAGCAGATATTTTTGAACAAATTGGCTATCAAAAAGAAAGCCCTAGTGTGCGCAACAGCTTCTTGGGCGCTGCATACGAGTTGCGTCACGGTATGCCTTCTGGGGCATCACCAAAGACCAACGGTCCTGACATGATCAAGGCAATGACTACAGAGCTTTGGCTCAATGCCTTAGCAATCAGCATGGATAGCAAAAAAGCTGCTGGCATGAAGTTCACTATCAATCTCATTACTCCGGATAATAGTGAGAAGTTTGTAGTGGAAATGAGTAATTCTGCGTTGACCAATATTAAGGGTTACCAAGATAAAAACCCAAGCCTGACTATCACCGTGAACCGTAGCGATTTAGAAAAAGTGATGGGCGGTCAAACCACCTTTGAAAAACTACAGGCCGAAGGAAAAGCCAAGTTTGAAGGTGATCGTAAAGCATTCGAGCAATTGCGGAGCACGATGACTACCTTTACTCCAGACTTTGAATTAATGCCTGGCACTAAAGCTAAAAAAGCTCCAACTGCTACGCCAAACAAAGATCCGTTTGAAGCTCCTCCAATCGCCAACTCAGATGGCGCTTAAGGAGGGTAAATTGTAATTAGGTCGGTTATTGAGTAATAGAGAATGGGCTCCTAGGAGCCCATTTCTTTTGCCTGCAGGAGATTAATTCTTAGGTCGCAAAAGCGCCGCCTTCTTCTAGTGCCTTGAGTGCATCTCCAGCAATACCCAATTCCTCAAGTAATTCATGGGTGTGCTCACCGAGTAAAGGGGGGTGACGAGTCACTTGTTGCGGTGTGCCTATCATCTTGACGGCAAAGCCAATATTGGGAACCTTGCCCTCAATCGGATGATCAATTTCCATGCGCATCTGACGATGCTGCCCATGCTCACTATCAAATGCTTGGGGGTAGGTGTTAATCGGTCCAGCCGGAATACCGGCAGCTAAAAGAAGGTCTACCCATTCTTCGCTAGTCTTACTTGCGAAAGTTTTTTCAAGTTCAGCTGCCAGAATTAAGCGATTTGCTAGACGTAGTGGGTTGGTTCTGAAAAGTGGGTCTTCAAATAATTCAGGACGATTAATCTTGTCGCAGAGGAGCTTCCAAAGCTTTTGATTGGTGGCGCCCATAACAAAGTGGCCATCAGAAGCTTTCATAGCCTGATAGGGCGCGCTCATGTGATTGGCCGTACCTAGCTTGTAAGGCTCAACGCCAGTACCCCAGTACTGCGCCGTATCCCAGATGGAGAATGCCAACGCTGAATCAAACAGAGAAGCGTCAATAAATTGACCCTCACCCGATTTAGTCTTACCGATATAGGCTGACAAAATGCCATAAACCGCAAAGAGTGCGCAGCCAATGTCAGACACTGGCACGCCTGCTTTTACTGGCGGACCATCCGGATAGCCGGTAACACTCATCACGCCGGACATAGCTTGTGCCATTAAATCAAAGCCTGGGCGATCTGCCCATGGTCCAGTTTGTCCAAAGCCCGAGATGCTGGCGTAGACCAGGCCAGGGTTGAGGTCTCTAAGTGATGGGTAGTCAATACCCAGTTTTTTCATCACACCAGGTCGATAATTTTCAACCAAGATATCTGCAGTCTTCACGAGCTCAAAGAATACTTTTTTTCCGGCCTCAGTTTTGAGGTTGAGCGTCACGCTGCGCTTGTTGCGATTCATATTCAGAAAGCCCATGCTATCTGAACCTTTCATCTTGAATCCCATGGCCCCACGAGTTTGATCACCCGTGCCTGGAGGTTCAATTTTGATGACATCCGCGCCTAAGTCGGCTAGCAACATGCAGCAGTAGGGACCCGCCATAACTTGACTCACGTCAAGAACTCGAACACCAGCCAAGGGCAGTGGTTTATTTGAAGCTGAATTCATTTTGTCTCAATTATTTTTATATGTTTAGAATGAAGTGCTAACAATAGTCATCAATATAAATCAATTACGCAGAGTAGTTCACGAACCCCTCATTTCAACTTCCTAGCGGTACCTTTAATGTCATCAATAGCATCCCAGTCGACCTCTTCAACTGCAAAAGTAGATTTTGAGCTGCGCAATGGCATTGCGTACATCAGCTTTGATCACGTTGCTGCCCGTAATGCAATGACAGTGGGGATGTATGAGAGCTTGAAGTCGATTTGTGAAGACCTGGCTAAGAGCTCCGCGGCGAGGGTGGCTATTTTGCGTGGTGCTGGCGGCAAGTCCTTTGTTTCTGGTAGTGATATCACCCAATTCTCTGCCTTTACTTCTGGCGATGATGGGATTTCATACGAAGAGAGTATTGATTCCTATCTTGCGCCTTTAGCTATGTTGCCTATTCCAACAATTGCTGTGATTGATGGCATGGCAGTAGGCGGAGGGCTTGCTATTGCTAGTTGCTGTGATTTTAGAATCTCTACGCCGGATGCTCGCTTTGGAGTTCCCATCGCTAAAACTTTGGGCAATTGTTTATCCGCTGGGAATGTTGCTTGGCTCGTTGCGCACCTGGGAGTGAATATCGTCAAGCGCATGTTGTTACTTGCTGAGTTGGTAACTGCGCCTGAGTTACTGAAAGAAGGCTATCTCTTGGCTACTTATCCAGCTGAAGCCCTGGAGGGTGAAGCAAATCAGCTAGCTGAGCGTTTAATGAAGTTGGCACCCATCACACAGAAATCCAGCAAGCAGACCCTTGTAAGAATCATCAAGAGCAACTTACCAGATTGCAGTGATTTGATTCGGGAATGCTATGGCAGCGAAGACTTTAGAAATGGAGTTACTGCATTCTTAGGTGGGAAGCCACCTGTTTGGACTGGAAAGTAAGCTGAATCACCGAGCAACATCCTCGGACTTATAAAAACATCTCTTGTAAGTTATTGAGATAACGCAAACCCTGTTCAGTTGCCTTGAGCTTGTTGGGGTCTGAATCTAGTAAACCTTTTTTGCTGGCCTCATCCAATCCTTTGGATACGACATTGAGGGGTAATCCAGTGCGCTCACTGAAAGTCACGGTGTCTACGCCGTCTGTTAGGCGTAAGGTATTGAGCATGAATTCAAAAGGAAGATCTTTGGCTGGAATCTCGCGCGCTTCAATTAAGGCATTGCCTTTGGACTCCATTGCCTGCATATAGGTTTCTGGATGACGCTCGCGTACTTGCCGGGTAATTTTGTCTGGGAATGAAATCTTTCCATGTGCACCTGCACCAATGCCGATGTAATCTCCAAACCGCCAGTAATTCAGGTTGTGTTTGCATTCCTGATCTTTCTTGGCATAGGCGGAGATCTCATAACGTCGATAACCTGCCGCCTCTAAGAGCGCTAAGTTTTGTTCAAAGATCGCATCAATCTCATCTTCGCTTGGTAACTTTGGAGGAAAGTTTGCAAAGTAAGTATTGGGTTCTAGCGTTAGGTTATAGAAAGATAGATGAGGAGTCTTAAAGGAGAGGGCGGTTTCAATATCCGCTTTAGCTGCTTCTAAGGTTTGATTGGGTAAGCCAAACATGAGATCGAGATTTACGGACTTGAAGTGTTGTAGAGCAATCGCAATCGCGCGTTTGGCTTCTTCGCCGTTATGAATACGTCCCAAAGCCTTAAGCTGCTCATCCTGAAAACTCTGAATGCCTAAGGAAACACGATTGATTCCCGCATTGGCAAAGCCAGTGAACTTGTCGGCCTCTACAGAGCCAGGATTGGCTTCCATATTGATCTCGCAATCGGGCTCTAAGTTCACGCGCGCTCGAATAGCTGAGAGTAGCTCATTCACACCATCAGCAGACATTAAGCTAGGGGTGCCACCACCAATAAAGATGCTGTGGACTTGGCGACCCCAGATGCGAGGTAACTCTGTCTCTAGATCGGTAATGAGCGCCTTGATATAGCGCGCCTCATCAAAGCCTCGAGAAACTTTGACGCCATTGCCGGCCCCTTTAATTTGATGCGAATTGAAATCGCAGTAAGGACACTTCTTTTCACACCACGGAAAGTGAATATACAAAGATAGTGGAGGTAGGGCAGTCAGTTTTGGCTGTGTTGCCAAAATAGGATTAAGAGTATTGAGCACGGATTTGAAGTTGTGTGATGAGTTCGCGCAAGGCTTGGCCACGATGACTGATCTGGTTTTTCTCGGAGGCTTCTAATTGGGCTGCAGTCTTGCCAAGGTCTGGCAGAAAGAAGTGGGGGTCATAACCAAAACCACCGTCCCCGTTAGCAACATCCATAATTTGGCCATACCAGCGAGCCTGAACAATCAGTGGCTCTGGGTCATTGGCGCTGTTGACCATGACGAGGGCGCAGACATAATGCGCACCGCGATCAGCTTTGCCTTGTAATGCTGCAACTAGCTTTTGATTGTTGGCTGCGTTATTGCCATCAACGCCTGCATAGCGAGCCGAGTAAACCCCTGGCACACCATCTAATGCATGGGCGCAAATGCCGGAGTCATCTGCAAGTGCAGGTAAACCGCTGGTGGCGCTGGCATGGCGTGCCTTAGCAAGCGCGTTCTCAACAAAAGTATGATGCGGCTCTTCTGCGGCTGGAATACCCAATTCACCTTGAGGGATGACCTGAAAGTGAAAGGGTGCCAATAGTTCCTGAAACTCCCGCACCTTACCGGCATTGTTAGAGGCGAGAACGAGTTTTTGCAACATCTGGATCAATCTATTATTTAAACGCTTCTTTTTGCAGTTGCGTTAAATCCGCAATTCCTTGCTCAGCTAAATCTAATAGTGCATTTAATTCAGCACGGGAGAAGGCGGCACCTTCAGCAGTCCCTTGCACTTCAATCATGCCGCCTTTGCCTGTCATGACAACATTCATGTCGGTGTCACAAGAGGAGTCTTCAGGGTAATCTAAATCAAGTACTGGCACGCCTTGATAGATGCCAACAGAAATCGCTGCAACGCTATCAATTATTGGATCTGTCTTAAGCGCACCACTTTGTAGGAGTGTGTTAATGGCATCACGTGCCGCAACATAGGCACCAGTAATTGATGCAGTCCTCGTTCCACCATCCGCTTGTAAGACATCACAATCTAGGTGAATGGTTCTTTCTCCCAATACTTTCAGATCAAAGACGCTGCGCATGGCACGACCGATCAGGCGCTGAATTTCTTGGGTGCGACCAGATTGTTTGCCGCGGGCTGCTTCACGGTCGCTGCGGGTGTGAGTGGATCGGGGGAGCATGCCGTATTCCGCAGTTACCCATCCTTCACCAGAGCCTTTTTTATGAGGTGGCACCTTTTCTAGTACGCTGGCTGTACAAAGCACTTTGGTGTCGCCAAAGGCAATCAGGACAGAGCCTTCTGCATGCTTGGTAAAGGCGCGGCTGATGCTCACAGGCCGCAATTGTGTAGGGGTGCGGCCACTAGGGCGGGTGATGTTGGGCTGAGTCATGGGGTGTGGTCCTAAAGATCTACAATGTCCCTATGATATCGAGCATGACTGGTTATGGCAGCGCTTCTCGCCAAGTCTCCCTAGGAGCTGGTGTTGTAGCTGATCTGCAAGTGGAATGTCGGGCTGTTAATAGCCGCTTTCTGGATTTGGGCTTCCGTCTTCCGGACGAGTGTCGTGGGGCTGAGCCTGCCTTGCGAGAAATGGCGACTCAAAGCCTTTCTCGGGGTAAGGTGGAATTTCGGGCCGCATGGCGCGTTAATTCGGGTGCTGCTGGGGCTGCAAAAGCGAACCCCCATGCCTTAGGCGCCCTGAACAAGGATCGCTTGGATGCGCTCTATACCCTTCAAGAGCATGCGCAAGTCGTCTTTTCAAACGCTGAAGCCTTACGTATCGCTGATATTTTGCGTTGGCCGGGCATTGTTGCTGAACCTAGGGGCGAAGAGGAGGGCTGGATTGCTGCTACTGTAGAAGCAGGTCGCGCCGCCTTGGCCGCTCTAATGGATAGTCGCCATGCCGAAGGCAAAGCCTTGGTAACGGTCTTAATCAATATCACCAGCAAGATGCGTGAGATTGTGAAAGTGATCGAGCCAAAGGTTCCGACCTATGTTGCCCAGTATCAAGAGAAGCTCACTGAACGTCTAGCCGAGGCACTGGCTGCGCAAGAGCAAGGGAAGGTTAACAGCGGGTCTGGTACCGAGTTAATGGAGCGCATTCGTCAAGAGGTAGTGCTTTACGCGGTTCGTATTGATGTGGCGGAAGAATTTGCCCGCCTCAAGACCCATCTTCAAGTTGTTGATACGGCTTTGGCAGGTAAGGGTCCAGTGGGCAAGCGTTTAGATTTTTTAATGCAAGAACTCAATCGCGAAGCCAATACTTTGAGCTCCAAATCGGTTTCAGAAGAATGTACGCAAGCTGCTTTAGAGCTCAAGCTCTTGATCGAGCAGATGCGTGAACAAGTCCAAAATTTAGAGTAACTATTGCTTACCTCAATCACCTAACTCAATCACCATGGCCAGCCCTAAACCTAAAGCAAATTTATCTCCTGCCTACCAAGGCAGCATGTTGATGATCGTCGCTCCATCAGGTGCTGGTAAATCTTCTTTGGTGAATGCCTTGTTGCAAGAAGATGCAGCATTGAAGTTATCCCTTTCCACCACAACACGCACCCCAAGACCAGGTGAGGTTGATGGCAAGGACTACCGCTTTATTGCCAGAGAAGCATTTATCGCTGAGCGTGATCAAGGTAATTTTTTGGAGCACGCTGAAGTGCATGGCAATTTTTACGGCACGTCTAAAGCTTGGATTGAGGCTCAGATGAAAACCGGGCGCGATGTCATGTTGGAGATCGACTGGCAGGGTGCTCAGCAGATTCGTCAAATCATTCCAGAAGTGCAGTGGATATTCATCTTCCCACCTTCATTTGAGGCCTTAGAGGAGCGCTTGCGTAAACGTGGTCAAGATGATGAGGCAACTATTCAGAGAAGGCTGGCTGCAGCGCATTTAGAGCTCCAGCATGCTCATGAAGCCGATTTCATCGTGATCAACGATGATTTTGAGCGCGCTTTGATAGATTTGCGTCATGTGGTTGCTGCCAGCCGCCTACGCTCAAGGCCGATTATGGCTCGCAACCCAGCGCTTTTGAGGCGCCTTGGGGTCTAATCAGTTATCCTATGGGTATTGAAGCTAAATTTAAGTGAGTTCAGCATGGCCCGTATTACTGTAGAAGATTGTCTAAAAACTATTCCAAATCGTTTTGAGCTAGTATTGGCCGCGACTTATCGCGCACGCCAATTGGTTCAAGGTCATTCCCCACGTGTTGAGTCCAGAGATAAAGCAACTGTAGTTGCGTTACGTGAAGTTGCTGCTGGTGTAACTGACCGTGACATGTTGACCAAAGTACCTTTGTAATTCAGGGGTTCCGTTGTGGAGCTCCCCTTAGGCGACCCAAACACATCGGAATCCAAAGGTCAGGTCTCGCCTAATGAGACCGCTAAAAGCGACAAGTCTTCCATCATCGCAACTTTGTTGGCTCAGTCGAGTCGACATTTGTTTGGCCCCACCTCTGCGCCAACATTACCCTTAAAGCACCAAGTCGTTTCCATTGATGGTCTCATTTCTAAATTAGGCTATCTCAAGCCTGAAGAAGTTGCACTCATCAAGCAGGCCTTCCATTTTGCTGATGCGGCCCACCTCGGTCAGTATCGCCATAGCGGTGAGCCGTACATTAGTCATCCAGTAGCAGTAGCTGAACTCTGTGCGACCTGGCGCTTGGATGCATCTTCCATCATGGCAGCTTTACTGCATGATGTGATTGAAGATACTGGCTGCACTCAAGCTGATCTTGTTGGTAAATTTGGTAGCAAAGTGGCTGAACTTGTTGAAGGCTTAACCAAACTCGATAAGTTGGAGTTCCAAAGTCATGCAGAGGCGCAAGCTGAAAGCTTCCGCAAGATGTTTATGGCAATGGCGCGCGATGTCCGAGTCATTTTGGTTAAGCTTGCTGATCGTACACACAATATGCGCACGCTCGATGCCGTTCCGATGGAAAAGCGTCGAAGAGTCGCCGCTGAAACCATTGAGATCTATGCTCCGATTGCCCATCGCTTGGGTCTGAATATTATTTACCGTGATTTACAGGACTTGAGTTTCCGTTACTCAATGCCCATGCGCTTCAGGGTGATTGAAGATGCGGTGAAGCGGGCGCGCGGTAATCGCAAAGAGATGGTAGAGAAGATTTTGCAGAATGCCCGCATGTCTTTTGCAAAAGTGAACCTTGAGGTTGATCTGCAAGGTCGAGAAAAAACGCTCTTTAGTATTTACAACAAAATGCGCAGCAAGCATTTGAGCTTCTCTCAAGTGCTCGATGTGTATGCGTTTAGGGTAACCGTCCATTCGATTGATGAGTGCTATCGTGCGCTCGGCATCTTGCACGCACTCTACAAACCAATGCCTGGAAAGTTTAAGGATTACATTGCGATTCCTAAACTCAATGGCTATCAGTCTTTGCACACGACGCTCTTAGGCCCATCGGGTGTGCCGGTCGAATTTCAGATACGTACCGGTGATATGCATGCGGTTGCTGAGGCAGGGGTTGCAGCGCACTGGGCTTACAAAGATGGTGGTCCTGATATGAGTGAGGTGCAAAACCGCGCACATCAATGGCTGCAATCCTTGATTGATATTCAGGATAGCAGTGGGGATTCGCAAGAATTCTTAGAGCACGTCAAGATTGATTTGTTCCCGGATGCAGTTTATGTCTTTACACCAAAGGGTCAGATTAGAGCCTTGCCACGCGGTGCTACCGCCTTAGACTTTGCCTATTCGATTCATAGTGATGTGGGTAACACTTGTGTAGCGGTCAAGATTAATGGCATGCAGTTACCGTTGCGTAGCGAATTAAAGAACAGCGATATTGTTGAGGTGGTGACATCAGCCAACTCTCAACCTAACCCTGGTTGGTTGGCATTTGTAAGAACCGGTAAAGCTCGCGCCTCGATTCGTCACTCACTCAAGACTAAGCACTATGCGGAGTCCCTTCAGTTAGGCGAGCGTCTCTTGGCAAGCGCCTTGCGTCAACAGGGGGTCGATGCTGGTCTGCTAACACCAGAGCTCTGGGAAAAGTTATTGCATTGGACTGGCGATAAAACGCGTGAAGAAGCTTGTGTCAACATTGCCTTGGGTCGCAGATCTGCTCAAGAGTTAGCAATTCGGTTGAAGATTTTGATTGATGACGAGGGCGGCTCAGAGCAAATGCGCTTGGGCGCGGCGGACTGGGTGTCTCCTCAGCAAGAAATTGCCTCGCACCATCATCAGCGTCAGGCCATCTTGGTCGATGGACGCGAAGGTAATTCAATTAGCTTCCAAACTTGCTGTCATCCAATTCCAGGTGACAACATCATCGGCTACCTCGGTAAGGGCGAGGGCTTGCAGGTCCACACAAATGATTGTCCGGTAGCCCTCAGAATGCTTTCTAAGGACAGTGATAAGTGGGTGGAGGTCGAGTGGGGCAAAGAGGTTAACCGAGAGTTTGAGGTCGATCTCGCAATCGATACGCGCCAGGGCAAGGGAGTGTTAGCCAGGGTAGCTAGTAGCGTGACTGCTGCGGACTCCAACATCATGAACGTGTCCATGGATGACCGTTATAAAGAAGATGCTGTGACTATCCGCTTCACAATCCAAGTCTCAGATCGCCTCCATCTCTCTAAGGTAATGCGTAGTTTGCGCGCTAACCATGATGTGATGCGCGTGACCCGCGTCCGAGTTAGCTAAATTCCTTTAAATCCGATTTACTGGTACTGAACGTCGAGTATTTCAATCTCGCTAGGGCCAGTTGGGGTTTGAATTTTGACGCAATCCCCTAAGCGTGCCTTGATTAAAGCTGTGGCAATAGGCGATACCCAGCTGACATGACCCAGATCTAAATCGACCTCATCAACCCCCACAATCGTGATGGCGGTCTCTTTTCCAGAGTCAGCACCTTCCAGGCTGGCATAAGTGACTGTAGCGCCAAAAAAGACCTGCTCGGCATCGGCATCCCCTGATTTTCGGGCCTGATTGTCGACAACTACGGCAAACTCAAGGCGTTGATTGAGGAAGCGAATTCGGCGATCTATCTCCCGAAGTCGCTTTTTTCCGTAGATATAGTCCCCATTTTCAGAGCGGTCCCCATTGGAGGCGGCCCAGTGAACAACCTTGACAACCTCAGGCCGATCAAGGTTTAGGAGCTGTAAAAGCTCGCTTTTGATACGCTCATGACCAGCGGGTGTGATGTAGTTCTTCTCTTCCATGGCATAATTATGGCTGTTGCGGCTGTAGCTCAGCTGGATAGAGTACTTGGCTACGAACCAA
>NZ_NCJB01000364.1:0-2120 GCF_002282275.1 Polynucleobacter sp. 39-46-10
TACCCTTCACGGTCAAGCATGAGATCGTGCCTCAAATCCTTTAAAATCAATGATTTGATTATATCCATACATGAAAGCTTCACAGTCATTTCTCGCCACACTAAAAGAAGCCCCTTCCGATGCTGAGGTGGTTTCGCACAAACTCATGGTGCGTGCTGGTTTAATTCGTAAGCTCAGCGCTGGCATCTACAACTATTTGCCTTTGGGATTGAAGTCCATTCGCAAGGTAGAAAACATCATCCGTGAAGAAATGAATCGCGCTGGCGCAATCGAATTGCTGATGCCAATGATTCAGCCTGCAGAGTTGTGGCAAGAGACGGGCCGCTGGGAAAAGATGGGGCCAGAGTTGCTTCGCATCAAGGATCGTCATGATCGTGACTTTTTAATTCAGCCGACCTCAGAAGAGGTGGTGACTGATTTAGCGCGTAATGAAATTAAGAGTTACAAACAGCTACCGGTGAACTTTTACCAAATTCAGACTAAGTTCCGTGATGAGCGTCGCCCACGCTTTGGAATCATGCGTGGTCGTGAGTTCAGCATGAAGGATGCTTACTCCTTTGATCGCGATACTGAGGGATTGAAGAAGTCTTATCAAATTATGTTTGATGCTTACACTCGTATCTTCAAGCGTATGGGCTTGAAGTTTCGTGCAGTAACGGCAGATAACGGTGCTATTGGCGGATCAGGTAGTCAAGAGTTTCATGTGATTGCAGATACTGGTGAAGATGCCATTGTGTATTGCCCAAATTCTGATTACGCTGCCAACCTTGAGGCTGCTGAGTCAGTCTCCTTAATTGCGGTACGCGGTGCTGCAACTCAGGAGCTGACTAAAGTTGCGACACCAAATCAAACAAACTGCGTTGAGGTTGCCAAGTTTTTAAACCTGCCGCTAGAGCAGACTGTGAAGTCATTATTGTTTGCCGCTGATCAAGAAGAGGGCCCAGCTAAATTATTTATGCTGTTAGTGCGCGGTGATCATGAGCTAAATGAAATCAAGGCGAGCAAGATTCCTGGAATGGCAGAGTCACGTTTTGCCAGTGAAGCTGAAATTGCGCAGGCATGTAATGCACCAGCGGGCTATTTAGGGCCAGTTGGAATTGCTGCTGATGTGACCGTAGTCGCAGATCGTACTGTTGCCAATATGGCTGATTTTGTGTGCGGCGCTAATGATGCTGGCCATCACTTAACAGGCGTGAATTGGGGTCGTGATTTACCGGAGCCTTTAGTGATGGATTTGCGTAATGCCGTAATCGGTGATCCGTCCCCTGATGGTAAGGGTGTTGTGGATATCTGCCGCGGTATTGAAGTGGGCCATGTATTTCAATTGGGCACACGCTACTCTGAAGCAATGGGCTGCACCTATCTTGATCAACAAGGCAAAGCACAGCCGATGGTGATGGGTTGCTACGGTATTGGCGTAACTCGCCTCCTAGGCGCTGCAATCGAGCAGGGTAATGATGAGCGCGGAATTATTTGGCCGATTTCGATGGCACCATTTGAAGTGGTAATTTGTCCAATGGGTTACGACAAATCAGAGGCAGTGAAAGTTGCTGCTGATCAATTACATGATGAGTTGATTGCTGATGGAGTCGATGTGGTGTTGGATGACCGAGGTGAAAGACCGGGTGCAATGTTTGCTGACTGGGAATTAATTGGTGTTCCATTCCGCGTGGTGATCGGTGATCGTGGTCTTGCAGATGCTCAAGTCGAATTCAAGGGTCGCACCGATGCTGAATCAGAAAATATCCCGCTATCAGAAATTAAAGCAAAAGTGATTGCTGCAATTGAGTCCGCTAAGAAACTCGTTTCTTAAGCCAAACAGTTTTTAAGTATTATTTTTTAAAGAGTCCGCCAATACCCTTGGCGGCTCCTTTAGCTGCCATGGATGCCATGGTGCGCGCCATCTTGCCACCCTTGAACTGTTTCATCATGGTTTGCATTTGTTCAAACTGTGCAAGCAGACGATTGACTTCTTGAACCTCAACACCTGCGCCCGCTGCAATCCGGCGTTTGCGAGTAGCTTTCAATAATTCCGGTTTTGCACGCTCTTTGGGCGTCATGCTATCGATGATTCCGCGCATGCGCTTGGTTTGTTTATCGGCAGCGCTTAAATTGGTTTT
>NZ_NCJB01000365.1:0-2120 GCF_002282275.1 Polynucleobacter sp. 39-46-10
GCGTCTGTAATAACGTCCGACATAACTAAAAGGCTCTTTAAGCGTGGCATTGCCGCATACTCCCGATTCGAATCCCATTGATTATATCGATGATGAGGATTTCATTGCCCTAGAAGTTCCTGCTGAGGTCAGCGGAGAGCGCTTAGATAAGTTTCTTGGGGGTGCTTTACCTGATTACTCCCGCAATCGACTCAAAGCTTGGGTTGAGGCTGGGGCAGTCACGGTGGATGGAAAAGTCACCAAAGTACGCCATTTACTGCGCGGAAGCGAGAGCATTAAGGTATTTCCACAGGAAATGCCCGAACAATTTGCCTTTGCCCCGGAAGATATCCCCCTCGATGTTGTCTATGAGGATGATTCCATCATTGTGCTTAATAAACCCGCTGGACTTGTCGTACATCCAGCTGCTGGAAATTGGACGGGAACCCTATTAAATGGCCTGTTATATCGTTTCCCAGAGCTAAAAAATTTACCAAGGGCTGGCATTGTCCATCGCTTAGATAAAGATACGTCTGGACTGATGGTCGTAGCTCGCACGGATATTGCGCAAACCTCACTAGTAAGACAGCTTCAGGAGCGAACTGTTGGGCGGCGCTACCTTTCTTTAGTTTGGGGTGATGCGCCTTCTCAGGGCAAGGTATTGGCAACCGTAGGTCGTGATCAGCGTGATCGCCTCAAAATGGCTGCTGGCTCCGCCCAAGGTAAACCGGCTGCCACTCTGTTCCGACGCTTGGCCAAAGGGACTTTTTTAGAAAGTCCAGTTGCCTTGCTGGAATGCCGTCTGGAAACTGGCCGCACCCATCAAATCCGTGTGCACCTTGAATCTTTGGGCTTCCCACTCTTGGGTGACCCGGTTTATCGCAAAAGAACGCCTGGAGCAGCAAAAACATTACCCTTCAGTCGTCAGGCTCTGCATGCTTATGCCCTCAGTTTGCAGCATCCATCGACACAGGATGTGATGACCTGGTTTAGATTGCCCCCTCAAGATTTAATGAATTTGCTGCCTCTGCTTGGAATGAGTGAGGCAGACCTACCTAAAGAAGATGCCTTAATGGCATCCATCAAAAATGATCAGCGCAATTCAGCAGATTGAGCCAACTTGGCTTGTACCCAAGCAAATTCAAGCTTTTTGTACGACTCGGGAGGGTGGGGTTAGTAAACCTCCTTTTAATAGCCTTAATCTCGGGCTGAATGCTGGCGATGATGTAGACGATGTGGTGCAAAACCGCAGAGCCTTACGATCACACCTTCCTGCCGAACCAGCTTGGCTTAAGCAGATTCATGGCACTAAGGTGAGCACTCCGACCTCAAGAAGTGCTTTGCTTAGTGGGCCATTTGAAGCGGATGCCTCTGTTACCAATATTCCAAACGAGGTACTGGCCATCCTAACGGCCGATTGCATGCCGGTATTGTTCTCAAGCAAGAATGGTGATGTTGTTGGGGCAGCTCATGCTGGCTGGCGAGGTCTCAGTGGCGGAGTTTTAGAAAATACCATTCGGGAACTGCGTCATTTATCCCCGGACCTGCTACCAAAAGATATTGTGGTGTGGATGGGTCCTGCAATCGGACCTACTGCATTTGAGGTTGGTGAAGATGTGCTGCAAGCGTTTGCCGGCCAATCTCAAGCTATTTTATCCGAGGCATTTAAATCTATTGCTGGTAGTCCTGGAAAGTATTTTGCCAATTTATATCTACTCGCTCAGGACCGTTTACGCTCTGCTGGCATTGAGAGGGTCTATGGCGGCGACTTTTGCACATCCAGTGATTCAGTAAATTTCTTTTCCTATCGCAGAGACAAAGTAACCGGTCGATTCGCTTCCTTAATTTGGATCGCGGGCAAGACTCCATCTTCGGGTTATTACTAGCTTAGCCCTAGGGCTAGGGTTAGTGCGTATAACCCTTACAGCCTGATAGTTGGAGAATGAACCTAATTAATTAACGAGATCATTATGTTTGCAGGTATGAATACGGGTGTTGCGCCATCTTTGGCACCGTACCACATGGCATTAATTTCATCTGGAGTTTGCGCTCGTGCATGGTCTCGACGACCACCGTTTCGGTGAGCGCCGGATGGCCCGCCTCGCGCTGCAGAAGGAAGTCCGGGATGATCCCGATCGCAG
>NZ_NCJB01000366.1:0-2119 GCF_002282275.1 Polynucleobacter sp. 39-46-10
TTAAAAGTAGCTTAAGTGGGGCTTTTTGTGGCTTTTGTAGATAACTTTCAAAACTTTGAACGGGCTCTACTGAAGCTAAAACTGTGCGATCACATTGTTCGCAGGCCGCCTGAATAATACCCTCCCAGTGGAGGAGGCGTTTTTGCGCCCGCTCGGCATCGCTAGAGCGCGTCAATTTAATCACTGAGCGCTCGCACTGCAGCGGTGCAATCACTTGAGCGCCGGTCTCTATGGCCTTCTCAACGACCCAATCCATCTTGTCGCCACCAGCCAGACCTTGCGCCAAAGTAATGGCATAGGGGCTCTCACGATGGGTGTCGAGGCGAATATCACTCAACTCTGCTTCCCCAGATTTATTGCTCAGGGAAAGGAGTTTTGCCTGGGCAACTTGGCCTTTGCCATCGAAGATGGGGAAGAATTCACCGACCTGGATACGGCGGACACGCAAGTGATGGGCGAGCTCAGGGGTGAGGGTATTTGGCTTTTGGATTTCCCATGGGCCGGGAAGATAAAATTGAGGCATTACTGAAATATAGCTAATTAATTTCCTAGAGACCCAATTTACGATGTCAAACCTTCAAATTCGCATGGCTAATGCCATTCGTGCTTTATCCATGGATGCAGTTCAACAAGCCAATTCTGGTCACCCTGGAATGCCAATGGGCATGGCTGATATTGCAGTTGGACTTTGGAATGAGCATTTGCAACATAACCCAACTGATCCGCACTGGATGAATCGCGATCGATTTGTTTTATCAAACGGTCATGGCTCCATGTTGTTGTATTCCTTATTACACCTCACGGGTTACGACTTGCCGATGAGCGAGTTAAAAAATTTCCGTCAGTTGCATAGCAAAACTGCAGGACATCCTGAATATGGAATTACTCCCGGAGTAGAAACAACTACCGGACCATTGGGTCAGGGGATTTCAAACGCAGTGGGTATGGCGCTTGCTGAAAAATTATTAGCGCAAGAATTTAATCGCCCGGGTCACGATATTGTTGATCACTACACCTATGTATTTTTGGGTGATGGTTGTTTGATGGAAGGTATTAGCCATGAAGTGTGTTCATTGGCTGGCACACTCAAACTCAATAAATTGATTGCGCTATGGGATGACAACGGCATCTCCATTGATGGCAAGGTGGTTTCTTGGTTTAACGAAGATACGCCAAAGCGTTTTGAAGCATACGGTTGGAATGTGATTCGTGATGTTGATGGTCATGATGCAGAGGCTGTATCTACCGCAATCGCTAAAGCGAAGAAGAGTGACAAACCAACCTTGATCTGTTGCAAGACAGCGATTGGTCAAGGCTCGCCGAATATGGCTGGCAGTGATAAGGTGCATGGCTCCCCATTAGGCTCAGCTGAAATAGCAGCAACTCGTGTTGCCTTGAACTGGCCGTATGCTCCG
Organism: Polynucleobacter sp. 39-46-10; assembly: GCF_002282275.1. Classification (NCBI taxonomy): domain Bacteria; kingdom Pseudomonadati; phylum Pseudomonadota; class Betaproteobacteria; order Burkholderiales; family Burkholderiaceae; genus Polynucleobacter; species Polynucleobacter sp. 39-46-10. The sequence continues at coordinate 1,416 of NZ_NCJB01000366.1, forward strand.
TTCGAAATTCCGAATGATATTTATGAAGCATGGGATTTCAAGAGACGCGGTCAAGCTGCTGAGCATGAATGGAATAAAGAATTCCAGGCATACAAAAATAAATACCCAGAACTGGCTTCTGAATTACAGCGTCGTATGCAAGGCGACTTATCTCAAGACTTCTCTAAAACTTTGGATGCTTACTTAAAAACTTGTGAAACCAAAGCGGAAACTATTGCTACTCGCAAAGCAAGTCAAAATGCCATCGAAGCATTAGCACCAGCCTTGCCAGAATTCATGGGTGGCTCTGCTGACTTAACGGGTTCTAACTTAACTAACTGGTCTTCATGTAAAGCTGTACGTGGTGACCATTGGGGTAACCACATCAATTACGGTGTTCGTGAATTTGGTATGAGCGCCATCATGAACGGTATCGCTTTGCATGGCGGCTACATTCCATTTGGCGGCACCTTCTTAACTTTCTCTGATTACAGCCGCAACGCCTTACGTATGGCTGCGCTGATGAAGTTGCGCAGCATCTTTGTATTCACACACGACTCTATTGGCCTGGGCGAAGATGGGCCAACACACCAGTCTGTTGAGCACGTAGCGAGCTTACGTTTGATTCCGAATTTGATGGTTTGGCGTCCATGTGACACCACTGAGAGTGCAGTTGCCTGGGGTGCTGCGATTGAGCGTAAGCATGGCCCAAGCGCCTTGATCTT
>NZ_NCJB01000041.1:0-15453 GCF_002282275.1 Polynucleobacter sp. 39-46-10
AATCTGCTTTATAAGGAATTTTAAAGATCTTTAATGATTTTCATCTTGATCAGAATTGACTATTTCTAGACTTAATTTTGCAATATCTGCCCTTAAAATCATAAAAAATTACTAATTTATCCTCCATTTTTTGGGCTTGCCATGAAGTTCCGGGGGTATACTTTCCCCGTGCTTGGTGAAGATAATTCTTCATGAAGTAAGCAGTTTTAGAGAAATGCTTGATTAACGTAATTAAACCTAACTGCCTCTAAAAATATCGATTTATGTCGAAAAATACTTCAATTCTCGTTATTCAAGGTCCTAACCTTAATCTGCTGGGTACCCGTGAGCCAGAGGTTTATGGCAAAACTACCCTAGAAGATATCCATACAAAGCTTGGTGCAATCGCCAAGTCTCACTCAGTCGATTTATCCACCTTTCAAAGCAATCATGAAGGCGAGCTAATTGACCGAGTACAAAAAGCTAAACAAGATGGGGTAGATTTCATCATTATTAATCCAGGTGCCTTTACCCATACCAGCGTTGCCTTACGCGATGCCTTGGCTGGAGTTGCCATACCGTTTACTGAAATACACCTGTCCAACATTCACCAGCGTGAAGAATTTCGTAAACACTCTTATCTGTCAGATATTGCCACTGGTGTTATCTGCGGATTAGGCGCCATTGGTTACGAATTAGCCCTTCAAGCAGCAATTGCACGTGTACAAAAATGAAGATTAATTAAGAATTACAAGAGAGGAAGCTTTTCCATGGACTTGAGAAAACTAAAAACCCTAATCGACCTCGTTTCTGAATCGGGAATTTCTGAATTAGAAGTGAATGAAGGTGAAGATCGTGTTCGAATTGTGAATGCCGGATCTTCAACTCCTGCTGGTCAAGTGGTTTATACCAATCCAGCGCCAGCTCAAGCAATGCAAGCTGCTCCTGCGGCTGCGCTAGCTGCTGCACCAGTTACTGAAGATGCACCTGCTGAAACTGGCTTTGTGGCTCGCTCACCAATGGTCGGAACCTTCTATCGCGCACCAAACCCTGAGTCTCCAGACTTTGTCAAAGTAGGCGATACAGTCAAAGTGGGTCAAACACTCTGCATTATTGAAGCGATGAAGCTTCTCAATGAGATCGAATCCGAGCAAGCCGGCGTTATTAAGCAGATTCTGTGTGAAAACGGTCAAGGCGTTGAGTTTGATCAGCCGCTGTTCATCATTGCTTAACTGATCTACCTTAGATCAATTCCAATCCACTGTTACTTAACTCAGAGCCGACATGTTCGATAAGATTCTGATTGCCAATCGCGGAGAAATTGCTCTCCGTATCCAACGCGCATGTCGCGAGTTGGGAATTAAAACTGTGGTGGTCTACTCGACCGCAGACAAAGAAGCTAAATATGTGAAGTTAGCAGATGAAGCAGTCTGCATTGGGCCTGCCCCCTCAGCATTGAGCTACCTCAATATGCCTGCCATTATTTCAGCGGCGGAAGTAACTGATGCTGAAGCAATTCACCCAGGTTATGGTTTTCTCTCTGAGAATGCGGACTTTGCTGAGCGCGTAGAAAAATCGGGCTTTGCATTCATTGGTCCTACCGCCACTTCAATTCGCCTTATGGGCGATAAGGTTTCAGCTAAGCGTGCCATGATCAAAGCTGGTGTTCCTTGCGTTCCTGGATCAGAAGGCGCACTACCAGATAACCCAAAAGAAATTATTACTACGGCAAAAAAGGTGGGGTATCCGGTCATCATCAAAGCTGCCGGTGGTGGTGGCGGTCGTGGTATGCGCGTAGTGCATACCGAAGCAGCCCTTCTCAATGCAGTCAACATGACTAAAGAAGAAGCTGGTCGTGCTTTTGGCAACCCAGAAGTCTATATGGAGAAGTTTTTAGAAAAACCTCGCCACGTAGAAATTCAAATTTTGGCCGATACCCATGGCAATGCCATTTGGCTTGGTGAGCGCGATTGCTCAATGCAACGTCGCCACCAAAAAGTGATTGAAGAGGCTCCAGCACCAGGCATTGATCGTCGCTTGATTGCGAAGATCGGTGAACGCTGTGCAGAAGCTTGTAGAAAGATTGGCTACCGCGGCGCAGGTACTTTTGAATTCTTGTACGAAGATGGCGAATTCTTCTTTATTGAGATGAATACCCGCGTTCAAGTGGAGCACCCAGTCACTGAAATGATTACTGGCGTGGATATTGTTCAAGAGCAAATTCGTATTGCCGCCGGCTTGAAACTCAGCTATCGCCAGAAAGACATCGTTTTCCGTGGTCATGCTATCGAATGCCGCCTAAATGCAGAAGATCCATTCAAGTTCACGCCAAGTCCAGGCAAAATTGGTTCATTCCATATGCCAGGTGGCCCTGGTATTCGTGTCGACTCACATGCCTACAGCGGTTATGTGGTGCCATCGAATTACGACTCCATGATTGGCAAGCTAATTTCTTACGGCAATACTCGTGAGCAAGCGATTCGTCGGATGCAGATCGCGCTTTCCGAGATGGTGATTGATGGCATTACAACCAATGTGCCCCTACATCGTGAACTCATGCTCGATCCGAACTTCATGGAAGGCGGAACCAGCATTCACTACTTAGAGCATCGCCTCGAAGAGCAAGCCGCTAGTCGCGGTAAGCCTTAAGTTGCAGGTCAGTTAATGTCCATTTGGAGTAAGCATGTCCTATCGTGAACTCATTTTTACGGTCCCAGCAGAGATCGCAGAGCCTTTAGGTGATGCCTTGCTGGAAGTGGGCGCACTCTCCGTTACCGTTGAAGACGATGCTGCAGGTGGCTATGATGAAAACCCACTCTATGGCGAGCCAGGACTCTCACCTGAAGTTCAGGCATGGGATCGCTCTTCTGTAACCGCCTTATTTAATCCAGAGATTGATGATTCGGATGCGGTGAACTTTATCCCCGAGTTACTGGCATCTCTCAAGGAGGCAGGATTCAATCTCCCAGCTCCTCAAGAAAAGATTGTTGAAGAACAGGATTGGGTTCGTCTAACCCAAAGTCAATTTGCTCCGATTCAGATTGGTGAGCGCATTTGGGTGGTGCCCTCTTGGCATGAAGCGCCTACTGACCCTAATGCAATTTGTTTGGCAGTCGACCCAGGCTTGGCATTTGGCACCGGCAGTCATCCAACTACCCACCTTTGCTTGCTTTGGCTTGAACAAAATACCCAACTTGCGAACCAAAGCTTGCTCGATTACGGCTGCGGATCTGGAATCCTGGCAATTGCCGCTGCGAAACTGGGATGCAAACCGGTTGTGGGCACCGATATTGATCCACAAGCCATGGTTGCGGCACGCAGCAATGCAGAAATTAACCACACGACCATTCGTTTCGTTCTGCCCAACGAAAATGCACCAGAACTCGCGGCAGAAACTAAATACGACATCGTGATGGCCAATATTTTGGCTAATCCGCTACAAGTCTTAGCCCCAGCCTTGGTAAACAAGATGCGTCCTGGCGGAAAAATTGTTCTCTCTGGCGTTCTTGCGCGTCAAGCTGAGGAAGTAATTGCCACCTATAGCCAATGGTTAAGCCTTTCCGTTTGGAAAGAAAGTGAAGGCTGGGTCTGTTTGCACGGCACACTTCTGATTGAGGGTGCTCAAGCAAGTTTGACCGGTAAAAACACAGACACTTCAGAGCCGGCTCAAAAAAAAAGCCTTAAATTAATTCTTCTTAGTCTTTTTTTCCTCTTGCTCCTGATTTTTGGTGAGCATCTTTCTAGAAATTCACTCTTACCAACATTAGCAACCCGTGTTGATGGCAGCTCTTCTCCGATTGCAAGCAGTGCCTTTTCTCTTTTGCAGAAGTTAGATGAACAACTATGTCGCGCACTAGGGTGCGTAGATCGCTCTCTAAGCGATTTTGCTGCTTGGAAAATAACTTCAGTCACCCTTTCTCCTGAAAGCACGCGAGAGGGCCTTAAAAACGTTTTAAATCAATCTGTGCTGCAAGTTGAAATACAAAATCGTCTTGCGCTGCCTGTTTTATTCCCAAATTTAGAAATTTCTCTCACCGATGCAGAGGAATTAGAAATTAAAACGATTCGATTTACTCCGCAAGAATGGTTACCAAGCGCTTGGCAAGAATCACATCCTGATTTTTTACGCCAAGGTTCGCCTTCTGGTGCAATGTTTTCTTCTGAACTGCCGATTTCTCTTCCACAAAATGCTGCGGGCTATCGCGTCAGAATTTTTTACCCCGAAAAGTAGACTCCAAACTCCACCTCGGGCTCATTTCAATTGATTTTTATTAGAAAGTAATTATTTATGGCTAGCTTGATCTGCGGTTCTATCGCTTACGACACCATCATGAACTTTGAGGGCAAATTTGCCGATCAAATCCTGCCTGAACAGATTCATATCCTTAACGTTGCATTCCTTGTTCCTACAATGCGGCGTGAATTTGGTGGTTGTGCAGGCAATATCGCTTACAACCTAAATCTGCTCGGTGGCGACCCCATCATCATGGCAACAGTAGGTGGTGATGCTAGCCCTTACCTTGATCGCCTCGAGCGACTCAAGATTGATGCGACCCACATTCGCCAGATTGAGCAGGCATTTACAGCTCAAGCCATGATCACGACCGATCAAGCTAACAACCAAATTACCGCTTTTCATCCAGGCGCCATGGGCGAATCTCATTTAAACCAAGTTTCTGCAGTCATTGCGGAGCGCAGCAAGAATGCCAAAGGCGCAGCAAAGTTCGGCATTGTTGCCCCAGATGGTCGACAAGGCATGTGGGAACACTGCCATCAACTAGCTGAAGCAGACATTCCGTTTGTATTTGATCCAGGCCAAGGCTTACCGATGTTTAACGGTCCAGAACTCCTAGAGCTAGTAGATATTGCAAGCTATCTTGCCGTAAACGACTATGAAGGCGAAATGCTTTCTCAAAGAACTGGTTTGAGTCTAGCTAAAGTAGCGGAAAGAGTCAAAGCCTTGATTGTTACCAAGGGCGCTGAGGGTGCAGATATCTACTTTGAAGGCAAATGTATTGCGATTCCACCAGTGCCAACCTCAAAAGTGGTTGATCCGACTGGTTGCGGTGACGCATTCCGAGGTGGGTTGTTGTTTGGCTTAGAGAATGGCATGGATTGGGAAACCACCGGCCGCTTAGCTAGTTTGATGGGTTCAATCAAAATTACCCATCAGGGACCACAAAATCACCAATTGAGCAAAGATGAAATCACCGCTCAATTCAAATCCGCGTTTGGATTTGCCCTCTAAACCCATTCATTCTCCGAAGTAGCAATAAAAAAGGGATCTCGCGAGAGATCCCTTTGAACTTCACCCGCCTTAAGCAGAGCTTATGGGCGCGTGCCAGTTGGGAAGGGCCAAGCAGCAGCTGGATTCAACGTAGTTGAGGCAGCAACTTTTTTAGCCACGGGCTTTTTTACAGCCTTGCCCGCTTTCTTCGCAGCAGGCTTACTTACTTTTTTTTTGCAACTTTACGAGCTACTTTCTTAGCAGCAGGCTTCTTAGCAACAGCTTTTTTAGCTACTTTCTTAGCAGCAGGCTTCTTTGCAGCTACTTTACGAGCAACTTTCTTAGCAGCAGGCTTCTTTGCAGCTACTTTTTTAGCAGCAGGCTTCTTCTTAGCTACTTTCTTAGCAGCAGGCTTCTTCTTAGCTACTTTCTTAGCAGCAGGCTTCTTAGCAGCAACTTTTTTAGCAACAGGCTTCTTTGCAGCTACTTTCTTAGCAGCAGGCTTCTTTGCAGCAACTTTCTTCTTGGCGATTGCCATAGTAATGCTCCTTCACGTGAGGATTAATACAAACTACCGATTAAGAAGACCCGACCATTCATTTCCGCTTGGTTTTTCAACCAATCGGAGCCGACGAGCGAGCCATTCATCGGCGCGCGGCTTGATGCTAAGTGCTGCACGCTAATGAATCCTGGAAAAAAAGCCGTGGCCCCAAAAGGCAACGGCTTCTTAAATTTGCTTGAAAAAATAGAGAGAGTAGTCCAGACACCCTTGGACAAGGGTTTTCGGATTTGAGTCTGGTTTTGCTGACTTTTAAAACTATCCAACCGTCTAATCTCCTATTTAGCCGGCTATGCGCTTTCTAATTAACTACTTATTCCCAACTTAGCGCACCGCCAGTTTGATACTCAATAACGCGTGTCTCAAAAAAGTTTCTCTCTTTTTTCAGATCAATCATTTCTGACATCCATGGGAATGGATTCTCTTCATTTGGGAACATCGCGTCAAGTCCTATTTGCAAACATCTCCGATTACAAATGTATCTTAGGTAGCCTTTGAACATCGGCGCGTTCAATCCGAGTACTCCGCGAGGCATCGTATCCTCTGCATAACGGTACTCTAATTCCACTGCTTTTTCGAAGATTGCTTTGATCTCATCTTTGAACGCAGAAGTCCATAACTGCGGGTTCTCCAGCTTGATTTGATTAATTAAATCAATACCAAAATTGCAGTGCATGGACTCATCACGAAGGATGTATTGATACTGCTCAGCAGCACCAGTCATTTTGTTTTGACGACCCATTGCAAGTATTTGCGTAAAACCAACATAAAAGAATAATCCTTCCATTACGCAGGCAAAAACGATCAATGATTTGAGCAATATTTGATCAGTTTCTAGTGTCCCGGTTTTGAAATTGGGATCAGTCAACACATCAATAAAGGGAATTAAGAACTGATCTTTGGCGCGAATAGACTCAATTTCGTTATACGCATTAAAGATTTCGCTCTGGTCTAAACCCAAAGATTCCACAATATATTGATAGGCGTGAGTATGAATTGCCTCCTCAAACGCTTGGCGCAATAGATATTGACGGCATTCTGGGGCGGTAATATGGCGATAAGTGCCCAAAACAATATTGTTTGCCGCTAAAGAATCTGCTGTTGTGAAGAAACCGAGATTGCGCTTAATAATGCGACGCTCATCTTCAGTTAAACCATTAGGATCTTTCCAAAGCGCGATATCGCGATTCATATTGATCTCTTGTGGCATCCAATGGTTTGCGCAACCAGCCAGGTATTTCTCCCAAGCCCACTTATATTTAAATGGAACCAACTGATTCACGTCAGTCTTGGCATTAATTACACGCTTATCGGCAGCGTTGACGCGCAAAGCTGCACCACCAGATAAATCTGCACTCGCAGTTGCTGCAGGTGCCGTAACTTGAAGTGCAATTGCGACCTCGTCCGCTTGTGGGCGTTGTGGCTCTGCCACAACTGGTTGCTGTGCGAGACCTGCTTTTGCTAGTGCCGGCGCAACTTCTTCTTCCCAATTCAACATAACAATCTCCTAAATTCTTTTCTTTTATAAATCAGCAATCAAATACTTACTGACAAGCTTCACATTCTTCAAATCCAGCATCGCCCGGGCGCATTGTGCAAGCAGGGCCATCCAATTCTTGCGCTGCTGATGCATCTGTACCATTAACACCGCCACCGCTAGACACTGCATTTAGCTGGCCACTTGCAACAGTAGACTTCTCAACGTGCGTTGCAGCCATGGTGCGGAGGTAATAAGTGGTCTTCAAACCACGCAACCATGCCAACTTGTAGGTGTCATCCAATTTCTTGCCTGATGCGCCACCCATGTAAATATTGAGTGACTGCGCCTGGTCAATCCACTTCTGACGACGCGAAGCAGCTTCAACTAACCAGCTTGGCTCCACTTCAAATGCAGTAGCGTATAAATCACGCAAATCTTGTGGAACACGATCAATCTTGGATAAAGTACCGTCAAAGTACTTCAAGTCAGCAATCATGACTTCATCCCAGAGGCCGCGATCTTTCAAATCACGCACCAAATACTCGTTTACTACAGTGAACTCGCCTGAGAGGTTAGATTTCACAAACAAGTTTTGGAATGTCGGCTCGATACAAGCTGATACGCCAATAATATTAGAAATCGTTGCAGTTGGTGCGATCGCCACACAGTTGGAGTTACGCATACCAAATTGCTTGATGCGTGCACGCAAGCCATCCCAATTCATAGTGGAAGAACCATCTACCTCAAGGTAGCCACCACGCTCCGCCGCCAACAACGCAACTGAGTCTTGCGGAAGAATGCCACGATCCCACAAAGATCCTTTGTATGTGCTGTAAACGCCACGCTCTTCAGCCAACTCATTAGATGCCTGGTAGGCGTAGTAGCAAACTGCTTCCATTGAAGAATCTGCGAACTTCACTGCTTCATCGCTAGCGTAAGGAATGCGCTGCATATGCAAGCAATCCTGGAAGCCCATGATGCCCATACCAACTGGACGATGCTTCAAGTTGGAATTACGCGCTTTAGCAACAGCGTAGTAGTTGATATCAATCACGTTGTCCAACATACGCATTGCAGTACGAATTGTTTTCTGGAGCTTCTCGTGATCCAAAATCATCTTGCCAGATGCATCGGTAGTCATGTGTGCTGTCAAGTTCACAGAACCTAAGTTGCATACCGCGATCTCGCTCTCGTTTGTGTTGAGAGTAATCTCAGTACACAAGTTAGAAGAGTGAACTACACCGATGTGCTGTTGTGGGCTACGAATGTTGCAAGGATCTTTAAATGTGATCCATGGGTGGCCAGTTTCAAACAACATGCCCAACATCTTACGCCACAATTGTTGCGCCGGAATACGGCGGAATGGTTTCAATTCACCAGCATCTGCTTTTTTCTCATAGGCAACATACGCCTCTTCGAAAGCATTGCCGAATTTGTCATGCAAGTCGGGTGTATTTGAAGGTGAGAACAATGTCCACTCACCACCCTCCATCACGCGCTTCATAAACAAATCTGGAATCCAGTTGGAAGTATTCATGTCATGCGTACGGCGGCGATCATCACCGGTGTTCTTACGCAACTCGAGGAACTCTTCAATATCTAAGTGCCATGTCTCTAGGTAAGCACAAACTGCGCCCTTACGCTTACCACCTTGGTTCACAGCAACCGCTGTATCGTTCACCACTTTTAAAAATGGCACTACACCTTGTGACTTACCGTTAGTGCCTTTGATATGACTTCCCAAGGCGCGCACGTTTGTCCAGTCGTTACCTAAACCACCAGCAAACTTGGACAAGAGTGCATTCTCTTTCAAGGCTTCATAGATGCCATCAAGATCATCATCCACAGTTGTTAAGTAGCAGCTGGATAACTGAGGACGTGTTGTCGCTGAGTTAAACAAGGTTGGTGTGCTGGACATGAAATCAAATGTAGAGAGGATTTCATAGAACTCGATTGCACGACGCTCACGATCCAATTCATTCAAAGATAAGCCCATTGCAACGCGCATGAAGAAAGCTTGTGGCATTTCAATGCGACGGTCTTCAATGTGCAAGAAATATCGGTCATACAAAGTTTGCAAACCAAGGTAGTTGAACTGCAAGTCACGGCTAGCGTTCAAAGCAGCAGCTAAACGTGGCAGGTCAAACTCACGCATACGTGGGTCTAAGAGCTCAGCAGAAATACCTTCGTTGATGTACTTAGCAAAGTATGTGCTGTACTCCGCCTGCATATCGCCTTGCAATACTTCGCGACCTAAAATTTCTTTACGAATCACGTGCATCAAGATACGAGCCGTTACTTGACTGTACGCAGGATCTTTTTCAATCAAAGTACGTGATGCCAAAATTGCAGAGTCATACACTTGAGCCATTGGTACGCCATCGTACAAATTCTTAATGGTTTCAGTAATGATTGGAGTTGCGTCAATGTTGTTGCCGAGGCCTTCACATGCTGCATCGATAATGGTGCGCAAAGCAGCCATATCCAACCACTTCTCTATGCCGTTGTCAGTTACCTTGATACCAGACTCACCAACTTGAGTTGCAGCTTGCGCCTCCCGAGTAATACCTTGTTGTGTTGCACGTTCTTGATTGCGCTTTTCACGATAAAGAACATACGCACGGGCGACGTTGTGCTCACCACTGCGCATTAATGCTAACTCAACCTGATCTTGAATATCTTCAATATGGAAGGTGCCGCCATTTGGGCGACTACGCAACAAGGCGCGCACTACTGAATGAGTTAATAATTCTACTTGCTCACGAACGCGCGCTGAAGCTGCGCCCTGACCGCCATTAACCGCCAAGAATGCCTTGGTAACGGCAATCGCAATCTTTGAAGGCTCAAACGCCACCACAGAGCCATTTCGGCGAATGATTTTGTAATCAGATAATTGAGTTGCTTGACCACCGCCAACACCGCCAGCAACAAAGCCAGCGGAAGGGGCTTGGTTCATAGCTTCGGAGGGGTTCATTCCTGGATTATTTGCGCCGGCAGTCTGTCCTGCTGTCTGGGGGTTGGCATATGTCATATTTTTCCTGCTTATATATAGTTATTTGGACAAAAAATCGTTAAAAAACAATAGGGTATTGCTGTATTCAAACACTACATCTAGTGTCTCGAAGTGTATTTGGTACTAAGTATAGGGAAATATTTCGAATTTAGTAAGACATTTCTGACGAATATTTATAAGTATTTTTCCTAGGTATTCCAATAATTTAGGGGCTATTTTGGTGCGAAATTATTGGCCCTTTTTAGCTAAAGGGCAGGAAAGTGAGCGTGTGCTCACATACTACTTTGAAGCCCTATCGGGGGTCTAAACCGAAGGGTATTTTTTTGAGCGAAATGCCAGTTTTGGCTTGGAACTTGTTCCAACTAAACTGAATACCGGGGTCTGCTTTTCTGCCAGGGGCAATATCACTATGCCCAGCAAATTGAAGGGTGGGATAAACAGCGCTTAATTGAGCACTTAATTTAGCTAGAGCGGAATACTGAATATCCTCAAAAGGATGATTGCTATCACCCTCTAACTCAATACCGATCGAGAAATCATTGCACTTTTCTCGACCGAAAAAAGAGGATACGCCAGCATGCCAGGCCTTCTTTTGAGTAGAGACAAACTGATACACCTCGCCACTGCGTGAAATCAAGAAATGGCTAGATACCCTTTGATCAGCAATCTCTTGAAAATAAGGATGCAGCGACACATCCAGCTTATTTTGAAAAAAATCAACAATAAATTGGGTCGAACTACGATCCACAAAACCTCCTGGCGGCAGGCTGATGTGATGAATCACCACTAAATCCGGTGCAAGATCTTCTGCTCGAAAATCTTGATTAGGCGAAATGCGCCAGGCAGCAGAACCCATCCAGCCCTGAGCATCCAAGCTATCGAGGTGATCTCTAGAGCAATAGAAGCGATCTTCTTGCTGAATTGCTTCAGACTTTGGAAGATGTACTGAACAATGGAGGCACCGGACAATCACTTCAGGCTCAACAACTTTGCTTCGCTCAGCCTTGAGCTTGGCAGCCTCATCCCTATCGAGCTTGGTTTGTTTTTTTCCTTTTATCCAAAGGTACAAAGCACATGCGCCAGCAAATAGTAGAAGCCACTTAATCAAAACGTCATGCTCTCTGAAGAATGACTTCCACAACAAATCTGCTACCAACATAGGCTAGAAGCAAGGCGGTATAAGCACTCAAGACCCAACGAACAGCGACGCGGCCACGTAAACCAACACGCCAACGGGCTATCAGGAGTCCGGAAAACAAGAACCAGGAAATCAAAGCAAAAATGGTCTTATGATCAAAAACAAGGGGCTTCCCAAATAGTGTTTGCGAAAAGAGTAGGCCAGAAAATACAGTCAAACTCAAAAGTGCAACGCCCACATAGAGCAAGTTAAAAAGAAGGCTTTCCATTGTCATCAATGGTGGCAAATCTTCCAACCAATGGGCTACTCGACTGTTTGGGATGATCGCCAGCTGACGATGTAATGCTCGATCCTGAATACTCATCAACATGGCGTGCATTGCGGCCAAACTCAATAATCCAACCGAGATAGTGGCCACAATAAAGTGCCCCTTAAACCATGGGTCAGAGACGGCCTTTGGAGAAATCAGGGTGCCAGCGAAAATGGTAGGCAATGCCGAACAGATCAGTGCAAAACACAAAACCAGCCAGCGCAAGCTAGAGATCGGTAAAAACCAAGACTGAAACCAATAAAAAGCGAGGCCAACCCATGCAATCAGAGATAGATCCTGGGCGAAACCAAATACAAACCCCTCAGGCGTAAAGACCGAGTCGTGCAACAGAATTCCATGCACCAGCAAAATAAAGAGAATTAAGGCCTGAACCAGGCCTGTAAAAGCCGGCGACTCAATCTTCCCCTTGGGTCGCAAACTTAAAAAGACCAAAAGAAGCAAATAAAGTGCAGATGGGAGCCATCCCGAGCCTGAGTAACCTAAAATATCCATCTGGAAAGTCTAATCGATAAATGCTAGAGAATCTCACCGACCGCCTATCTCGTGTTGTTAAAACAATGCGGGGACAAGCTCGCCTGACTGAAGCTAATACAGCAGAAATGCTAAGGGAGATCCGCCTGGCCTTACTGGAAGCGGACGTTGCGCTTCCAGTCGTTAAATCTTTACTAGAACAAATTAAATTTAAAGCCCTTGGCGAAGAAGTGGTTGGAAGCCTGAGTCCAGGCCAAGCGCTAGTTGGAGTAGTGCAGCGAGAACTAGCTCAGGTCATGTGTGGCGATACTTCGCAAAGTGGTGAACTCAATTTAGCCACCCAACCTCCAGCAGTGATCTTGATGGCAGGCTTGCAGGGTGCCGGTAAAACTACCTCAGTGGGTAAGTTGGCCAAGTTCCTGCAAGAAAAAAAGAAAAAGAAAGTACTAACCGTTTCGTGTGACGTCTATCGTCCTGCGGCTATTGAGCAGTTAGAAACCGTCAGCAAACAAGTAGGCGCTGAATTTTTCCCAAGCAATATTAATCAAAAACCGAGTGAGATTGCCGCTGCCGCATTAGATTGGGCACGGCGTCATTATTTTGATGTGCTCTTAGTCGATACGGCCGGCCGTCTCGGTATTGATGAAGCGCTGATGCAAGAAATCAAAACCTTGCATGCCAATCTCAATCCGATTGAGACATTGTTTGTTGTTGATGCCATGCTGGGTCAAGACGCTGTCAATATAGCGAAGGCCTTCCATGAAGCGCTCCCACTAACCGGTGTAATCCTCACCAAGTTGGATGGTGATTCACGCGGTGGCGCGGCACTCTCCGTACGTCAAGTTACCGGTGTGCCACTGAAGTTCATTGGTGTTGCTGAAAAAATGGATGGTCTCGAAGCGTTCGATGCTGACCGCATGGCAAACCGTATTTTGGGCATGGGCGATATTCTTGCCTTGGTTGAACAAGCCCAGCAAAATGTCGACGTTGCTAAAGCAGAGAAGCTGGCGACTAAGATTTCAAAAGGTGGATTTGATTTAGGTGACTTCCGAGATCAACTAGCGCAGATGCAGCAGATGGGGGGCATGGCTAGCTTGATGGATAAATTACCAAGCCATATGGCACAAGCAGCATCTAAAACCAATTTAAGTGTTGCCGATAAACAAACAAAACGCATGCGCGGCATTATCGATAGCATGACACCAAAAGAGCGTGCAAAACCTGAACTACTAAAAGCCACTCGTAAGCGCCGCATTGCAGCTGGTGCGGGCGTAGAGGTTCAAGAAGTCAATCGTCTATTAGCTCAGTTTGAGCAAATGCAAACCATGATGAAGCAGTTCAAGGGTGGCAAGATGGCACGCACCATGGCAGCCATGGCAGCCAAAGGAGCCGCCAAAGGTATTGGCGGGCTCTTTAAAAAATAATAATTAAAACTGTTTGATTTAAGAAACGAGTTTCTTGGCAGCCTCAACTGCAGCAATCACTTTTGCTTTAATTTCTGCCAGTGGAATATTTTCTGATTCAGCATCCGTACGGCCTTTGAATTCCACCTGAGCATCTGCCAAACCACGATCACCAATCACTACTCGGAACGGCACGCCAATTAACTCCCAATCAGCAAACATCGCGCCAGGTCTCTCACCACGATCATCGAGCACCACATCTACTCCAGCGGCAATCAACTCATCATGCAATTGATCAGCAGCAGCTTTCACCGCGTCGGATTTGTCATAGCCCATTGGACAGATCACTACTTCAAATGGTGCCATCGAAATCGGCCAAATAATTCCACGCTCATCATTACCCTGCTCAATTGCAGCGCCTAGCAAACGCGTTACACCAATCCCATAGCAACCCATCACCATCGCTTGCGCTTTGCCCTGTTGATCTAAGTAAGTACAGCCCATTGCTTCGGAGTAACGTGTACCCAATTGAAATACATGCCCCACTTCAATACCACGGCAGATATCGACGACACCTTTACCATCAGGAGAAGGATCGCCGATTACAGCATTACGCAAATCCATTACTAAAGGTTCTGGCAAATCACGGCCCCAATTCACACCAGTTAAGTGATGATCAGCGTCATTAGCACCGCATACAAAGTCAGACATATTAGCAACGGTAAGATCTGCGACTACGGTTACCGCAGCATCAATACCAACTGGCCCTAAGTAACCGGCTGGTGCATTACATGCTTGCTTGATTTCAGCTTCACTTGCAAAGCGTGACTCCGCCATGCCGGGGATCTTGCTAGCCTTGATTTCATTGAGTTCATGATCGCCACGTACTAGCACCATAAATAATTTAGCTGGACCCTCTTCTTGATCGGCAGCAAACAGCAAGGACTTCACAGTCTGCTCTAGTGGCAAGTTTAAAAACTTGGCAACCTCTGCACAGTTTGTTTGATGAGGCGTCGCAACCTTCGACATTGTTTGAGTTGCAACACCGCGTACTGCAATTAATGAAACTGACTCAGCAGCCTCTAGATTGGCAGCGTAGTCTGAATTCGGGCAATACACAATCGCATCTTCACCGGTATCGGCAATCACATGAAACTCTTGGCTACCTGATCCACCAATAGCGCCGTTATCCGCGGTTACTGCACGGAACTTCAAACCCATGCGCTTGAAAATTCGGGTGTAAGCATCGAACATGATTTGGTAAGACTTCTTCAATCCCTCGGCATCACGATCAAAGGAGTACGCATCTTTCATACTGAACTCGCGCCCACGCATAATTCCAAAACGTGGGCGACGCTCATCACGGAACTTCGTCTGAATTTGATAGAAATTCACCGGGAGCTGTTTATAGCTCTTGATTTCATTACGCGCTAAATCGGTCACCACCTCTTCAGAGGTCGGCTGAATTAAGAAGTCACGATCATGACGATCTTTAATGCGGAGCAACTCTGGCCCCATCTTTTCCCAACGACCCGTTTCTTGCCATAACTCTGCAGGCTGAATCATGGGCATGAGCAACTCAATGGCACCAGCGCGATTCATTTCTTCGCGGATGATGTTCTCAACCTTGCGAATAGACTTCAAACCCAAAGGCAAATAATTGTAGATACCTGCGCTGAGCTTACGAATTAAACCGGCGCGCACCATAAGCTTGTGCGAAACCACCTCAGCGTCGGAGGGGGCTTCTTTTAGCGTGGCGAGAAATGACTGTGAAGCTTTCATGTATGGATATAATCAAATCATTGATTTTAAAGGATTTGAGGCACGATCTCATGCTTGACCGTGAAGGGTA
>NZ_NCJB01000367.1:0-2107 GCF_002282275.1 Polynucleobacter sp. 39-46-10
ACTGGTGGTGCGGGTTTTATTGGCGGTAATTTTGTTCTAGATTGGCTTAGCAATCCAAATGCTGAAGGCATCGTTAATCTAGATAAACTAACCTATGCTGGAAATCTCGCTACTCTTGAATCCCTCAAAAGTGATCCTCGTCATATTTTTGTTCATGGCGACATTGGTGATAAAGATTTAGTTAGCAAGTTATTAAATGAACATCAGCCACGTGCCATTATCAATTTTGCTGCTGAGAGCCATGTGGATCGCTCGATTCATGGACCGGCTGAGTTTGTTACTACCAATATTGTGGGCACCTTCAATCTATTGGAATCTGCGCGTGAGTACTGGAATAGCCTGGATGACTCCAGCAAGAAGGCATTCCGCTTTCATCATGTCTCTACTGATGAGGTGTATGGATCTCTCTCGGCTAGTGACCCTGCGTTTACCGAAACCAATCCTTATGAGCCTAATAGCCCATACTCTGCCTCTAAAGCGGCATCCGATCATTTGGTGCGCGCCTGGTTTCATACCTATGGATTCCCAGTCCTAACTACCAACTGCTCTAATAACTATGGCCCTTATCACTTCCCAGAGAAGTTGATTCCATTAGTCATTCTGAATGCATTTAACAGCAAGCCTTTGCCAATCTATGGTGATGGGCAGCAAATTCGGGATTGGTTATATGTTGGCGATCATTGCTCGGCAATTCGTGAGGTGCTAGCTAATGGAAAATTAGGCGAGACTTACAACATTGGCGGCTGGAATGAAAAGGCTAATATCGATGTAGTCAAAACTATTTGCAGTATTTTGGATGAGCTCAAGCCACGTGGCGATGGTAAATCCTATGCGGATCAAATCACTTTCGTTAAAGATCGTCCGGGACATGACCGACGTTATGCGATTGATGCTAGCAAGGTAGAGCGAGATCTGGGTTGGCGTCCAGCTGAAACTTTCGATACTGGAATTCGTAAAACTGTGCAATGGTATTTGGATAATCCTGTTTGGATTGAGGGTGTAGTCAGTGGCTCTTATCGTGACTGGCTTTCTAAGCACTACAACTAAAGAGCAAATGAAGATCCTCGTATTTGGCAAGGATGGCCAATTGGGAAAAGCCTTTCAAGAGACATTCGATCTCTTTTCTGCGGCTTTGCCAGCGATGCCAGTGATGCCAGTGATTCAATACATCGAACGTTTTAATTGCGATCTTGCTGATGCAGAGAAGTTAAGTCGATTGCTTGATCAATTTCAGCCTCAGCTCATTATTAATGCTGCTGCTTATACGGCTGTTGATAAGGCGGAGATGGAATCCGATTTGGCTTTTGCGATCAATGCGAGAGCCCCGGAGATCATGGCTCAATATGCTGCAGAACATGGCGCCACCCTATTGCACTACTCGACTGATTATGTCTTTGATGGTGAGAAATACGGCTACTATTTAGAGGACGATATACGCAATCCCTTGGGGGTTTACGGCAAAAGTAAGGCTGCAGGTGAAGAGGTAATAGCCCAAGTTTTTGCTACTGTTAAAGGCAATGGCCAATACGCAATTTTTAGAACTAGCTGGGTGTATGGTGAGGGTGGTAATTTCATTCGCACGATTTTGCGTTTGGCTAAAGAGCGTGAAGAGTTAAAGATTATTCATGACCAATTTGGTGTGCCGACAAGTGCTCAGTGGTTGGCAAAAGTGAGTTTAAATTTAGCTATGGATGAGCAATTTTTCTTAAGAAAATTCTCGTCGGGCATCTATCATGCCGTTCCTGCAGGAGAGACCACTTGGTATGGCTTGGCATGTTTAGTTGTGCAGTCAGCACTCGATGCTGGTGTAACCCTCAAGGTCAATCCAAGCGCCATTAAACCTATTCTTGCGATGGAATACCCCTTGCCGACCCCAAGACCCATGAATTCAAGGATGTCTACTGATAAATTACGACTTGCTTTGGCTAAAACGCCTATTGATACTTCCAACTCTTATAATCATGTCAGTGATGCTTTCGAGTTTCCGGCATGGGAAGCTATGGCGCGTGAGTATGTATTGAAGCTGGCTCGCGATAAATTGATTTAAATATATTGGGATTGCAATGGCGACTAATCGCAAAGGAATTATTTTGGCAGGGGGGTCAGG
>NZ_NCJB01000368.1:0-2106 GCF_002282275.1 Polynucleobacter sp. 39-46-10
TTTACGATTGTCTCCATCTCACTCTCTCTTGTCGCTGTATTTATTCCACTCTTTTTTATGGCAGGTCCTATCGGGCTTCTCTTTAGAGAATTTGCAGTTGTTGTCACCCTCTCGATTCTGGTCTCTGCAGTAGTCTCTTTGACTATTGTGCCGATGCTATGTAGTCGATTTCTCAAGGAGCAGCATGGCGAATCAAAAAGCTATCCACTCACGAAGGGCTTTGATCGTATATTTACGTGGTCTCTCAATACCTATACTCACTATTTAGATCTAGCGCTAATCAATAGAAAAAAAGTATTGTGGGGCACCATCGCTACTTTTATCCTGACTATTGCTCTCTTTGCATTCAGCCCCAAAGGTTTCTTTCCAGAGGAAGATATTGGCCAACTCCGCATTACGGTTGAAGCCGCCCAAGATACATCGTTTAAAACGATGCTTGAATTACAAGATCGTGCCGCAGTAATCGTTGATGAAGACCCGAATGTAGCAACATCTATCTCCATTCTTGGAGGAGGTATGAGCTCTGGACGAAATACTGGTAGATTCTTTGTGATCCTGAAACCCAAGAGCGAACGCCAGAAGATGAGTAAGGTCATGGAGGGCTTGCGGACTAAATTTAAAGAAATTCCTGGTATTCAGATTTATATGAGTCCGGTACAAAACTTACAACTTGGTGGTCGTAGCAGCAAAAGCCGCTATCAATATACGCTTCAAAGTGTAGGATTTGAAGGTGTGAACGAGTGGGCCGAAAAAATGCTCGAGAAGATGCGCTCTGATCCTATTTTCAGAGATGTCACCAGTGATTCACAGCTAAAAGGTTTAAACGTCAAAATTGATATTGACCGCGAAAAAGCAGCTAGTGCTGGCGTTTCGATTGCAGACATTCGAACAGCGCTTTACTCTTCATTTGGTGAGCGTCAAGTCTCGACGATTTATACGCCAGTCAACACCTACCGCGTTATTCTAGAGACCGCCGAGAACGATCGACAGTTTGAAACTGATCTTAATAAAGTCTACGTCCGAGGCAGATCGACTAATACACTGATCCCTTTATCAAGCTTAGCAACGTTTACACGCACAGTGGGACCCACCTCCGTAAACCATCAAGGTCAAATTCCCGCTGTGACCATTTCCTTCAATTTAGCGCCGGAAGTTTTTCTGGGAAATGCCACTAAAGCGATTGATAAGTTTGCAGAAGAAATTAAGCTGCCGCCCTCAATCATCACTAGCTATGGCGGTGACGCAGCAGTATTTAAAAGCAATCAATCCGGCCAAATCATTTTATTGCTTGGCGCTTTAGGGGTCATTTATGTTCTCCTGGGCGTCTTGTACGAGAGCTATATTCACCCTCTCACTATTTTGGCCGGCCTACCCTCTGCTGCGATTGGCGCCATTCTAGCCTTGCGAATTTTTGGATTTGAACTCACCATCGTTGCATCGATTGGCATTCTGCTGCTAATTGGTATCGTGAAAAAGAATGCGATTCTGATGATCGACTTTGCTTTAGACGCTCAACGTAACCGAGGGCTTTCACCTGAAAAAGCAATTCGTGAGGCTTGTATCTTGCGCTTCCGACCCATCATGATGACAACCATTGCTGCTCTTATGGGGGCACTGCCGATTGCGCTTGGCTTAGGTGCAGGCGCTGAACTGCGTCAACCTTTAGGCATTAGTGTAGCCGGTGGATTGATCTTCTCTCAATTTGTTACCTTAATCATTACTCCCGTAATTTATCTCTATCTAGATAAATATGCGGGTAATGGCCCAATGCAAATTCCTCAATCTGTTTTAGAAGGCAGCTAATGCGTCAAGTTATTCTCGATACCGAAACCACGGGTCTTAATCCTGCAACTGGCGATCGTATTATTGAAATCGGTTGCGTTGAGATGGTGGGTCGTCGACTAACCGATCGCACTTTCCATTACTACATCAATCCTGAACGTGATATTGATGCAGGTGCTTTTGCAGTGCACGGACTATCTCGTGAATTCTTATCCGATAAGCCAGTATTTGCGAATATTGTTGAAGAGTTGATTGAGTTTGTTGATGGTGCTGAGGTAGTCATTCATAACGCAGCGTTTGACTTGGGATTCCTGGATAACGAAT
>NZ_NCJB01000369.1:0-2100 GCF_002282275.1 Polynucleobacter sp. 39-46-10
TTTTCTTTTTACCAATATTCGCATTAGCTCAAGGTCCATATGAAAACCCAATTAACTCTGATTGCAGCATCTATCGCACTCATTTCTGGAAATGCTGTATTCGCAGCTGGCGGCGGTGGAGTCGTAGCTGATCCGGGCGCTATGCAGGGTAAGCACTTTGATGCCAAAGGCAAAGCCCCCTCGACCTTTACGGTGGAGCTGCAGAATGGCTTACGCAAAACCCTACCTTTTGAAGATAAGCGTGATTTTGAAGAATCCAAGAGAGGATTTATTGCTGCCCCTGCTTATAAAACCATCATGGCAGATGCAGGTAACGTAGCCTGGGATATGGGTAGCTATGAGTTCTTATTGCAGGGCAAGGATTTTGATAGCGTTCATCCATCTTTACAGCGCCAAGCCATTCTCAATATGGGTTATGGTCTCTATGAAGTCGTCCCAGGAAAGATTTATCAAGTACGCGGCTTTGACTTATCCAATATTAGTTTTGTTAAAACCAATACCGGTTGGATTGTCTTTGATCCACTGACCTCCAAAGAGACTGCAAGAGCAGCTTTGGAATTAGTTAACGAGAAGCTAGGTAAGCGTCCAGTTGTTGCGGTGGTGTATTCCCACTCCCATGCCGATCACTTTGGCGGTGTGCGTGGCGTGGTTGATGAGGCTGATGTAAAGAGCGGAAAGGTGAAGATCATTGCTCCGGCTGGCTTTATGGATCATGCTGTTGCAGAGAACGTATACGCAGGCAATGCCATGACACGCCGTCTGTATTTTCAGTACGGTGTTTTATTGCCACGCAGCCCATTTGGTCACGTTGATCAATCCATTGGTAAAAATACAGCCGCAGGCAATCTCGGCTTAATTGAACCTACCATTCTCATTAATGAGCCATTTGAAAAAATGACAGTAGATGGCGTGGAGATGGAATTTCAAAATACGCCAGGTACAGAGGCTCCGGCTGAGATGAATACTTATTTCCCGCAGATGAAGGCATTCTGGGCTGCTGAAAATATTACCGGCACCATTCATAACATCTATACCTTGCGTGGTGCTTTAGTGCGCGATGCCTTGGCATGGTCTAAGAATATTAATAATGCCCTATATCGCTATGGCACTGAGGCGCAAGTCATGTTTGCCTCCCATTCATGGCCACGCTGGGGCAATGATCGCGTGCAGGAAGTCATGCGTACTCAGCGCGATAGTTACGCCCACTTGAATAATGAAGTTCTGCATTTGGCGAACAATGGCGTCACGATCAATGAAGTGCATAACGTTTACAAGCAGCCAGAGAGCTTAAAGTCTCAGTGGGCAGCGCATAGCTACCATGGCTCAGAGGAGCACAACAGTCGTGCGGTGATCAATCGTTACCTAGGTTACTGGGATGCTAATCCTGCTACTTTGATTCCCTTATCACCAAAAGATTCTGCACCGCTGTATGTCGAGATGATGGGTGGTGCCGGCAAGATCATGGCAAAGGGTAAGCAGCTCTATAAACAAGGTAAATACCGTGAAGCAATGGAGATCGTGAATAAATTGGTTTATGCAGAACCAAACAACACAGCAGCTAAAGATTTGCTAGCAGATATTTTTGAACAAATTGGTTATCAAAAAGAAAGTCCAAGTGTGCGTAATAGTTTCTTGGGCGCTGCCTACGAACTTCGTCATGGTATGCCTTCTGGAGCATCGCCAAAGACTAATGGCCCTGACATGATCAGAGCAATGACTACTGAGTTGTGGCTCAATGCCTTAGCGATCAGCATGGATAGCAAAAAAGCTGCCGGCATGAAGTTCACTATTAATCTCGACACCCCAGATAATGGTGAAAAGTTTGTAATCGAGATGAGTAATTCTGCACTCACTAATATCAAAGGCTATCAGGATAAAAACCCCAACCTGACTATCATCGTGAACCGTAGCGACTTAGAGAAAGTCATGGGCGGTCAAACTACCTTTGAAAAACTCCAAGCCGAAGGAAAAGCTAAATTTGAGGGTGATCGCAAAGCATTTGATCAATTGCGAAGCACGATGACAACCTTTACTCCAGACTTTGAGCTGATGCCTGGAACAAAATCTAAAAAAGCCCCACCTGCTCAACCAATCAAAGAC
>NZ_NCJB01000370.1:0-2087 GCF_002282275.1 Polynucleobacter sp. 39-46-10
AGCCAATACCCTTTTTGGAAGGGTGATATTTATTCGCTCTATTTCATCAGAAAGCAATGCTGGATCAATCTCTACAATTGCCCAAACCCACCCTTTAAATTCTTTCCGCTTTTGCAATTCCCTCAGTGAGCTTGGTTTTGGTATTTCTTGATTACGCTCTAAAGCAAGCTCAATCCAAATCTCTATAGCCTCTTTTGCGTTTTCTATAGCCTCATCAATATCTCTATCTCCAGCTGAGAAACAGCCTGCCAAATCTGGCACAACGACACCCCAGGCTTCCTTGCTAGATCCCGGCTCAATTGCAATCGGATATTTCATTTATTACCCCTCTTGATATCTGCCTGTTTTAATATTTTTTCCACTAAACCAAGACCCAAATCCTTTTTAGGATGAGGAATGCAAATATGCCCATCCTTTGTTCTGTGAATGAAGATATGATGCGAACCCCTCATCCTACTGAGTACCCACCCGTCACTCGTCAATAGCTCAATTAGTTTTTTACTGTGCATCGATCTCCTTTTAAATTATACACACCATACACATCACATATGCTTATATTGATCTACTCTCCTTTTCGATGCCATAGGCGCTGACTATGCTGGCGCCAAAATATCGGCTCACTCTGGTTTAACTCCGATTTAGCTGGAAATTCCCAAACCTGCGCACCAGTGCTTGGTGATTGATAGAAAGGAATATTCATACTTTGATATCGGGCGGTGACCGTTGGATGTGGGTGCCCATAACGATTTCGATAGCCGTTCTGTGCAAATGCTTGATCAGGATTTAGTACGGTTAAGAGCCCTTGAGACGATGATGTCTTGCTGCCATGATGTGGAGCCATGAATATCAGCGCCTTGTCTTGTAAGTCATTGAGTGCTTCTTGGGTTAAGCGCTCAGTGATATCGGCTTCACCCTGCTTCTCCACATCACCCGTTAACCAGAACGAAGTGCTTGTATTACGAACCTCCAGAACACAACTAACTTCATTAGGCTTCCTAGGGTATTGATCTTCAAAAACTGTATCCGCATACGGATGCCAAATATGAAACTCCACCCCATCCCATGACCATTGCTGGCCGAAGCGACAGGGAATCGCAGGAATCTTTCTGCCCTCTAAATTTGCGAGCAATGGGTTGGTGCTCGGCAAGGATCCCATCATCGAGTCAAACCGTATTTCTTTTAGAAGAGTTGCGGCTCCTCCAATGTGATCGCTATCACTATGACTAATCACCATACGATCAATATGATTAATCCCCCTCCCTCTCAGATACGGCAGGATGATTCTTTGGCCTGCATTATCTTTTCCTTGAATGGGTCCAGTGTCATATAGCAATCGCTTTGTTCTAGTTTCAATGAGGACTGCCGTACCTTGACCAATATCGAGTACAGTTGCGCGAAACTCACCTAGAGACAAATTAGTATTTTGACTTGGGTGGATAAATAAACTCGTAGTGAGTGCGAGCCCGACGACTCTAGAAAACCAACTCTCTCGAATAGATCCAGGGCGAATCGTCATGATGATGCCGACAGTTGAAAATACTATTGCCCACCAAGCCGGCTGACTGGACCAGACTACTCCCCATCTCCAATTAGCCATCCAAGCCAGCAGGATAGCTAGGTAATCCATCGTGGCATGGGCCGATATTAAGAGCCACTTACCTATGAAGTCAGGCAATAAGGCACCAGCAATCGCCAGAGGCGTCACGACATAACTCACCACAGGAATAGCAATTGCATTTGCCAATGGTGAAACTATCGAGACTTGATAAAACCAATATAGAGTTAATGGCAAAAGTGCGATAGTAACAACGGCCTGTACACGACAAGCCTCTTTAAGTGCTTGAGACAATCTATATAGCCAACCAAGCTCCAACTCTCTGCCAGTGGGTAGCCCCAATAAACCATCTGAATCCTGCATGGCGAACAAAATTGCCGCTACCGCCCCAAATGAGAGCCAGAATCCCGGTGTATAGGGCGCCATTGGATCAATCAGTAAAACAACAAAGAGAGCCCACCACCAGATATCAAATGATCGGGGGTTTCTGCCTGACCATAGAGCAAATGCGACCACTCCCACCATATACATC
>NZ_NCJB01000371.1:0-2085 GCF_002282275.1 Polynucleobacter sp. 39-46-10
GCATTATGGCCAAACGAAAGGGTGCTATCCCAATCTTTTTTGCTCGATGCGAATTCTCGCCAGACCCAAATTGAATGGATTCAAAAGTTAAGCAATGCTTTGGGTGTATCTAATGATGAGCGCGGACACTCTTTCAAAATATTGACTCTAGCTCCTGAGCCGCAAAGGGTGCTGATTAAGTGGGAATTGCATGGTGAGTTTGCAACCATCGCAGCCATTGTGCATAACCCCGTCAAAATTACTGGACCTCTTCTGCAGTCTCGCCTAGCCCTTGAAAAGAGTTTGGATAAATTACTTCAGGATCTGGGTTGCCCTATTATTGTTGAGGCGGGTGGCGAAAGAATTTCCGCCTTAGATCTCGCGTTTGAGCATCGACCTCTGTTTTCTGAGGCTCAAGAAGTTTCCGCTATTTTTAGTGGCAATACTGTGTTGGGAAGTTATATTTTGTTGAGCAAGCGCGCTCAACTGTGGACGGATTTAAGTTTGGATGAAGATGGCTTCATCTCTTACTTTATTCCACACGATATCTTGGGCTCACGACAAGCTGGTCGTATAGCGCGAGCTCTTGCTGAGGCGGAAACCTATCGTATGGCAGCTATGATCGCATTCCCAGTAGCCAAGAGCCTCTCTATGCCGCTGAGAAGCGCGGAGTCGGAATTGGCAGATCTTTCTGAGAATATTTCTCAGCTACAAACTGAGCCTGGTATCCATACCGAAAAGGATGGACAGTTTTTAGGTGAGCTTTCTCATTTAGCCTCAAGAGCCGAGCAGTGGATTTCAGGCTATGGATTACGATTTACGGCCTCAGAGGCATACAGTCAATTGCTTAGTAAAAACCTATACGAGTTAGCAGAATCCCCGATTCCAGGTGTGCAGTCCTTGTCAGAGTTTATGGATCGTCGTTTTCAGCCTGCGATGGGGACCTGTATTTGGACTCAGCGTAGGTTAAAAGAGTTATCTGACCGAATCTCGAGAACAACTCAAACCCTGAGGACCCGTATTGAATTTGTAAATGAGGAGCAGACGCAGAAATTACTAGCTAGTATGGATCAGAGAGCGCGTTTGCAATTGCGCCTGCAAGAGACGGTAGAGAGTCTATCGGTTCTGGTGTTGACTTACTATGCAGTGAGTTTATTGGCCTATGTTGCTAAAGGCGGCAAAGAGGCTGGTCTTGCCATTCATCCAGAGATTGTTGCTGCAATTGCAGCTCCAGTAGTGGCGATCGTCTTCTTGTTCATTAGTAAGCGACGACGCAAGCGAATAGTTGAGATGGGTAAGTCCCTTTAGACATTAAAAAAGAGGCTTAGGCCTCTTTTTTAATTGCAACGGTTTCTTGATGAGCTTAGCCGAGGCTGTCTGCCCAGATGTTGTGTGCCCAACCCCAAGCATAAACACCCTCGAGGGCTGTAGGTCCTGGAGATAAGCCTCCAGCTCCTTTAACCGGCAAGAAGGTTTTCTTTTCGGCATCATATTGATGCACGCTAGCCACGTGAACTACATCCCTGGTATTAACAAAGCTATAGCAGGTATTGGTAACCACTGGAGCTGGATTAACTTCCAAGCCGCTGAGTTCAGCCACGATAGCTGCTGCTGCAACCTTAGCATGCTGATTGGCCATATGACCTGATTTTGGCATCGTTGGAGCAATCTGAATCGAGTCACCCAAAACGTGAATATCTTTTTGGGCAGTTGATTCAAAGTTCAAGAAATTCACATTGACCCAGCGTCCATTGGAGTTGGCTAAACCTGTCTTGATGGCAATTTCACCGGCAGACATTTGCGGCAAGACATTCAACACATCAGCCTTCACATCATCAGCAACTTCCAGTTTGAGTGTTTTGGTCTTAGCGTCAACACCAACTACATTATGTTTAGGTCGATACTCAATGATGCCAGCGTACTGCTCGGCCCATACCTTCTTGAATAAACCGCCTTTTGAGGTGACATCCTGGTTAGCATCCAGAATTAATACCTTACCCTTAGGATTATGTTGCTTGAGGTAATTTGCAACCTGGCAAGCACGCTCATAAGGTCCTGGAGGGCAGCGATATGGCGCCTCTGGAATGCTAATTGCAAAAGTACCGC
>NZ_NCJB01000372.1:0-2075 GCF_002282275.1 Polynucleobacter sp. 39-46-10
CATTACCACGCACTGCTTTTAAGGCATTCGCTGGATTGAGCTCAGACCACCTGATGCGATTCAGGTCTGCTTGCTTTTGTTCGGTAATATTTTTTCCTGTGGCTATCTCAATGATTTCACCCTGGATTAAGTATTTACTGTTTGCATCGGTATAAAACACATCATTTCCAACCAAGACCTCATATATTCCCGGAATGGGTGATTGAGAGACGCCTTTGATTTTGGTGTTTGGGCCAATCTTTTTTTGTAACTCAGATCGGACTTGTTGCTCCGATTGTGCGTTGACTACTCCCGCTAAAAAAGTGAGAGAGCAAGCTAAGGCAACTGTAGAAAATAATTTATTCAAAATCAGTATCTCCAAGGGCGCGTTCAATGAGGCGCCGTTTAATAAAGTGACTACGATTGACGATACCCAGTCCCCAATTGCGTAATTGCTTTTCAGTGCTACTACTTGCTGAAAATAGCTTCTTCAGTTTGTCTGTCACCCAGAGCAGAGCGCTGGTATCACCTTGACGTTGGCGCTCGTAGCGACGCAATAAAACTTTATCGTTTGGCAGTCGGAAGGATTCACGTTGACTCAAGATATTGAGTAGGGTTGCCACATCCCTTAATCCTAGGTTCAAGCCCTGGCCAGCTAAGGGATGCATCACATGGGCAGCATCACCAATCAGCACAACCTTAGGATTTTCATCTGGGCCAATAAAGCGACTTGCCCGAATTCGTCTGAGTGGAAAAGCGGCTGGCGTTGAATTAAGGCTAAGAGCCCCAAGTTGAGCAAGAATTGCTCCGTGAGCAATTGAGGAAAACCGATCATTCCACGCTGCTTGATCTAGCTTTAAAAGTTCCGCTGCATTTTCTGGTGAAGTAGACCACACCATAGAAACTTGTTTGTTCGGTAAGGGCAGCATAGCCACAATATCGCCCCCTGGCAAAAACCACTGGTAAGCAGTTTCTAAATGCGCATTACTACAAATCCAATTCGCAAGCACCGCACATTGTGAGTAGCTTTCTTCTTTTGTGGAAATGCCCAATTCAGCACGAATAGGTGAGTTAGCTCCGTCAGCTGCAATGACGAGTTGAGCGCGTAGAGTGGATCCATTTGTGAGGTGAAGTGTTGCCCCATCGGAATCTACTTCAATACTTTCGACTGCATCGCTGATGCGCTCTAATTTATTTTGGAAGCGTGAGGCTTGATCTAGAGTGTGCTCGATCACATTCGATTCGCCAATCCAGGCTAATTGGGGTGTACCAGCCTCAAAAGCAGATAGGTGCAGTTGATCCTGCTTTTCTCCGCGATCGCCAAAAATCCGCATATCTCGAACGGGCTGCATCCGGCTGTGATCAATTGCATCCCAAATCTGTAGATGGGCAAGTAATTTTTGGGTGCTAGGAGAAAAGGCGTAAATGCGTTGCCCCCATTGATTGCCGTGGGGTGCGGGAACCGCTTGCCCTAGGTCGGGGGAAATTTGAATGGTTTGAAGTCCAAGTTGGGCCAGACCCAATGCGCAAGCCTTGCCTGCTATGCCTCCACCCACCACGACGACATCAACCCCCCGGATTTGGGAGGTATTTTTAGGCAACTTAGCGGAGGAATTTTGTTGAACTTCTGACATATCTCGATGATATCGAAACTAGCCCTTTACAATACGGCTATGTCTTTGAAATGTGGCATCGTCGGCCTGCCTAACGTCGGCAAATCTACCCTCTTTAACGCGCTTACCAAAGCTGGAATCGCGGCGGAAAACTATCCTTTCTGCACGATCGAGCCTAATGTGGGTGTGGTTGAGGTTCCTGATTCCCGTCTTGCCGCTTTGGCTGAGATTGTCAAGCCTGAGCGCATCCTGCCTGCAGCTGTCGAATTTGTCGACATTGCGGGCTTGGTTGCTGGAGCTTCCAAAGGTGAGGGCCTGGGAAACCAATTCCTGGCCAACATTCGTGAAACCGACGCTATTACCCATTTAGTGCGCTGTTTTGAGGATGTCTTCGTGATCCACGTGGCTGGCAAGATTTTCCCGATTTCGGATATCGTAGTGATCGACACTGAGCTAGCTTTATCTGTCTTAACTACTGTTTTT
>NZ_NCJB01000042.1:0-16924 GCF_002282275.1 Polynucleobacter sp. 39-46-10
TGCCACCACAACGTTTTGCTGAGCGACTGAAAAAAGTATTAGAAAATTGAATCACCTGAGACTGGATAAGTAAAAACTTATTCAGTCTTCATTATTAAAGTTATTTACTTGCCTTGATAAGGCGAGCAGCCTCAAGCGCGAAGTAAGTCAAGATGCCATCTGCGCCAGCACGTTTAAATGCAAGCAAAGATTCCATCATCACAGCGTCGTGATCAAGCCAGCCGTTTTGTGCGGCAGCTTTGAGCATAGCGTATTCGCCACTTACCTGATAGGCAAAGGTGGGGTAATTAAATTCATCGCGGACTCTGCGTACGATATCCAGGTAAGGCATACCAGGTTTGACCATCACCATATCAGCGCCTTCACTGATATCGAGAGCAACCTCCCTTAAAGCCTCATCAGTATTGGCGCAATCCATTTGGTAAGTTTTCTTATCAGCCTTGCCCAAATTTTTTGCCGAACCTACTGCATCACGAAATGGGCCATAAAAAGCCGAAGCGTATTTGGCTGAGTAAGCCATGATGCGAGTATGTATAAGCTTATTTTGCTCTAGCGCTTCACGAATTTTTCCAATTCGACCATCCATCATGTCTGATGGTGCGACGATATCAACACCAGCTTGGGCTTGAGCAACAGCTTGTTGCACCAAGATTGCTGTGGTCTCATCATTCAGAATACGACCTTGGTCATCTAATACACCATCTTGACCATGACTTGTGTAAGGATCAAGTGCGACATCTGTCATGATGCCCAAATTAGGAAAGCGTTTCTTGAGTTCACGCACTGCAGTTGGAATTAATCCATTGGGATTAAAAGCTTCTTTCCCATCAGGGGTTTTCAGGGATGCATCAATCACCGGAAAGAGTGCCATCACAGGAATACCTAATGAAACGCATTCTTCAGCGACGCTAAAAAGTAAGTCGAGCGATACACGACTGACGCCTGGCATCGAAGCAACAGCTTGAGATTGATTTTTACCCTCTAACAAAAATACGGGATAGATGAGATCGCTTGCACTCAGATGATTTTCTTGCATCAGGCGACGGGACCAATCATCACGTCGCATGCGACGAGGACGATGAGCCGGAAAGTTCAATAAAGAGTTAGCTTGTGATTTCATCTTCTTGAGTCTCTGCTTCAAATAACCATTTAATGACAATATTGTCGGCTTCTTCAAGACCAATACGCTTGGTGCTCGAGAATAATTGTGCCGTAAGTTGTTTGGATTCACCGTCGCCATCAGGCAAGGCTGGATCGTATTGCTGTAATTGTTTGCGTACCGCCTCCAAAGCATGCTTGCACTCACTTTTATTGAGCTTGTCGCACTTGCTGAGCAAAATATGGATTGGTTTGCCAGTAGGAACAAACCACTGAATCATTTGCTCATCCAGATCGGTGATACCGCGCCTGGAGTCCACAATCAAGATCATGCCCACCAGTTGCTCCCGCTCCTGCAGGTAATCGCTTAGAAGGGCATTCCAGTGGTATTTGGTCTCATGATTGACTGCTGCATAGCCATAGCCAGGCAAATCCACTAGATAGGCTAAAAGATCGTCTTTTGCAAAAAGCCCAAAATAGTTAATGTGCTGAGTACGTCCTGGCGTTTTACTGGCAAAAGCGAGGCGTTTTTGGTTGCAAAGTATGTTAATTGCGCTAGATTTACCCGCATTTGAGCGCCCAGCAAATGCCACCTCTCGGAGTGGAGTGGCAGGCAGGCAATGGGTGTCATTGACTGTGGTCGCAAATCGGGCTTGAAAGAGTTTAGACATGTCCAGAAGCTATTGTAAAATCACGCAAAATCATGAAATATCTCATGGTGTTGGGTAAAAGGTTGTAAAAGTAGGGCCCAAACACTTTTAGGAATTTTTGCCAAGGTAAACATAATGCGTCAAACCTCTCAAATCTCCAAATTAACTAGCGTAACTAGCGTAAGCGCTAGCCTAGCGGCCAGCTTCTTTCTGGCAATGACCAGCTTCTCTGGCGTGGTTAGCGCTGCAGATCCTGCGCCTGCTGCTGCCCCGATGGTGGAAGCCGCTGCAAAGCCAGTAGTTCCTGGCAAGCCTAAAGCCGATCCTGCTGTTGGTGAAGCGCTTTACTCGAACGGCGATGCTAGCCGTGGCGTGACTGCCTGCCTGACTTGCCATGGCCCTAAGGGTCAAAGTGCAACCCCGGCTTGGCCTAAGCTTGCTGGGCAGCATGCTGCTTACATCGCCAAACAATTGAAAAATTACAAAGACGGCACTCGTGCTAACCCAATCATGATGGGTATGGCCGCCACCTTAACTGAGCAAGATATGAATAATATTTCTGCTTATTTAGCAAGCCAGCCTGCATCCCAAGGCGTTGCTCAGAACAAAGATACGATCGATTTAGGTCAAAGCATCTACCGCGGCGGTATTGCCGCTAAAGGCGTTCCAGCATGCGCAGCATGTCATAGTCCAACTGGTGCCGGCATCCCATCACAGTACCCACGTATGGGTGGCCAATGGGCTGAGTACAACGCAGTTCAGTTGCTAGCTTTCCGTGAGGGTACTCGTAAAAATAGTGCACAGATGACTACGATAGCTACCAAGCTTTCTGATCAAGAAATGAAAGCCGTTGCTGATTACATGGCGGGCTTGCATTAATTTGCGTTCAGTAAAAAACAAAAACCCCGCTATCTCAGCGGGGTTTTTTATTGCCTAGAATTCACTGGGTTCAATAGATTATTTATTGAATTTAATTCGGCAAGACGTTTTCACTAGCAAAGAGATCGGCAACATTTTCACGTGCACGAATGACGTATGCATTTTTTCCATCAACCATAATTTCCGCAGGTTTTGGTCTGGTGTTGTAATTCGATGCCATTACAAAACCATATGCACCTGCTGACAAAATAGCCAGTAAATCGCCCTCTTCAACTGCAAGCTCACGATCTCTTCCAAGCCAGTCGCCAGATTCGCATACGGGTCCAACGACGTCATAGGTTGAGCTTGCAACTTGTTTTGTTTTGACTGGAACGATGCCGTGATAAGCCTCATAGAGGGCTGGACGCATTAACTCCGTCATTGCTGCATCCACAATACAAAAGTTTTTTTCAGCACCAGGCTTGAGATACTCTACTTGAGTCAAAAGCACGCCAGCATTACCCACAAGGGATCTGCCGGGCTCTAGGACGATATCGAGATGCGCAAAGCCACGCTCAGCAACACGGTTGAGTAAGGTGTTCGTGAAATCAGTGATGTCTGGTGGGTTGTCATCGCCATACGAAATACCAAGACCTCCACCCAAATCAAGATGATGAATCTCAATACCTTCTTTTTTCAATTGAGCAACTAACTCGAGCACTTTATCAAGCGCATCAAGATACGGTGCGGTAGTTGTGATTTGTGAGCCAATATGACAATCAATACCAACTACATCAATTTGTGACAGCAGTGCAGCTTCACGATACGTCTTTAAAATCTCGTGATAAGCGATGCCAAACTTATTCCCTTTTAATCCAGTGGAAATATAAGGGTGGGTTTGTGCATCGACATCGGGATTCACACGCAAAGAAATTGGGGCGCGGCAATTAAGCTTAGTAGCAACACGATTAATTTGGTGCAATTCTGCAATCGATTCCACGTTGATGGATTTAACACCAGCCTCTAGTGCCTGTGCAATTTCGGGAGCGGATTTGCCAACACCTGCAAATACCAAACTCTTTGGATCTGCACCAACTGCAAGTGCGCGAGCTAATTCACCCCCACTGACTAAGTCAAAGCCAGAGCCCAATTTTTTAAAGCAATCGATTACTGCTAAGTTACTGTTCGCTTTCATTGCATAGTGAACGCGCGCACGTCTTTTGCCAGAGGAATCTACACAAGCTTTGTCATAAGCTTGATACGCCTCAGTTAATGCTTTTTTGCTGTAGACATATAAAGGCGTACCAAATTCTTTTGCTAAATCTGACAAAGGAATTTCTTCTGCATACCAATTGCCATTACGTTCTGTAAATCCAGCTAAATCGGGGAGTGGAATTGCTTTACTTGTCATTGCTTAGTCGATATTGGGTTAGTAGCAGCAGGGCTTTGGGGTGGATAGAGCTTACCTTTGGGCTCCGGCTCAGAGGGAGGGCTAGGTGCCGGTGGCACATTTGGCAAATATAAAGGCCCTCTAACCCCACATCCAACAAGGGATATTAGGAGGCTAATACCGAGAGTTCTTTTAAGAATCGCTATCATGAATGTCTCTAAAACGAATGATTGAATATAGCATGCAGGACTCTAATATGAAGCCAAGCAATTTAACGGTCGAAACCATTGATGACAAGCAATTCCATCAGTTGGGCAGTAATTTATTGCAGTCAATAGAAGTGGCATTGGAGGCTGCAGACGATACGCTAGATCTAGATCTCGATGTAGAGCGTCAGGGTGGGAACGTCATCAATATTCGATTTAGGGATCGCAGTGTCATTGTGGTCAATACACAACCGCCATTACATGAAATCTGGGTTGCTGCTAAATCAGGTGGCTATCACTATCGTTGGGCTGGTACTGTAGCCTCCCCACAGTGGTTGGATGCTAAAACTGGGCGCGAGCTATTAAGCGACCTATCGGAGTTTGCTAGCGCTCAATCTGGGCAGGCGATCACTATTGGCCTGCTTCAGAAATAAAGATCAAATATCCCGGGAAGCTAGACTGCACCAGTGGCAGTTAGGGTATCGATGACCTGAGCATCAGGAACGCTCTTAATTTGTGCTTTGCCAATCTTTTCTAAAACGACATAGCGAATCTGACCACCCTCAGTTTTTTTGTCTACTTGCATTAATTCCATGTAACGCTGTGCACCAAACTTGGGTGGCGCAATTGGCAGATTCATGGCTTGAATAATTTGGGTTAAGCGATTGACTTCATCTTGAGTGATGAAGTTCAGGCGCCGTGAGAGATCTGCCCCCATCACCATGCCGCAGCCAACAGCTTCACCATGTAACCACTCGCCGTAACCCATGCCAGCCTCAATCGCATGACCAAAGGTATGCCCGAAATTGAGGGTTGCACGAATGCCGCCTTCTCTCTCATCTGCCGAAACAACTGCCGATTTAATTTCGCAAGAGCGCAGAACTGCATATGCCATTGCCTCGGTATCACAGGCTAGCAATGCCTTCGCATTTACTTCAATCCAGTTTAAGAACTCAGCATCTGCAATAGCACCATGCTTAATCACTTCAGCTAGGCCTGCAGAGAGTTCACGCGCGGGTAAGGTCTTCAAGGTATTGAGATCAGCAATGACTGCTGCCGGCTGATGAAACGCCCCAATCATATTTTTTCCGAGCGGATGATTGATGCCTGTCTTACCACCGACAGAGGAGTCCACTTGAGCCAATAAGGTTGTTGGTACTTGAATGAAGCGAATGCCGCGCATAAAGCTAGCGGCAGCAAAGCCAGTCATATCGCCAATGACGCCTCCACCCAATGCTACCAACATGGTTTGACGATCAGCGCCAAACTTGAGGAGGTCATCAAATATCAACTGAAGATTTTTCCAGTCTTTATAAGACTCTCCGTCAGGCAAGACAATAGTTCTGACGGGCTTGCCAAGTTTTTCTAAAGTCCTGGTGAGGCGCGCTGCATACAAAGGTGCAACTGTCGTATTGCTAACGATATAAATCGATGTCGCTTTTTCGCAGGCGCTAAATAATTCTGGCTGATCTATTAAATCTGTACCAATATGGATGGGGTAGCTGCGATTGCCTAGATCAACTTCTAATGTTTTCATGGATAAATTTATGCGGAGAGTTCGAGTTGCATGATTAAGGTGTTGACCAACTGATTGACGCTGGGTTTTCCAGTCTCAATGACATAGTCAGCAATTTCGCGATACAGAGGATCGCGGCTAGCATAGAGGTTTTCTAGAATCTTTTTAGCGTCGCCACTCTTGAGGAGTGGTCGACCTTCACCGCCTTTAGTACGATGCCATAGCTCCATAGGATTGGCGTGGAGATAAATTACCGTTCCTCTTTCGCTGAGAAATTGTCGATTCTCAGGAAGTAGCACAGCACCGCCACCAGTTGCCAAGATGACATCAGGTTCTGCGGTAATGTCCTTGATAGCCTGAGCTTCGCGTTTGCGAAATCCATCCTCACCCTCCATTTCAAAAATGACCGGAATTTTGACTCCACAGCGATCTTCAATCACATGGTCTGCATCTAAAAAGCGGCGACCCAATTTCTTAGCCAGCAATTTGCCGACGGTCGACTTCCCGGCGCCCATGAGACCAATGAGGAAGATATTGTTGGATGAAGAGTTCACCCTTCGATTTTATTAGTGTTTGTCCAGCACGGTGGGGGTTAAGAAAACTAATAGTTCAGTTTTATCTGCTAATTTTGATTTATGCCGAAATAAATGCCCAATCAGCGGAATATCGCCTAGGAGTGGAACTTTGATCTCGTCATCGCGTTCGGTGGTTTGAAAGATGCCCCCAATGATGGCTGTCCCCCCGTTTTCAACCGTCACTTCAGAGCTGAGGTTTTTGGTGTCAATCGCATAGCCCTGCTCGGTTTTCATGCCAATAGTGTCTTTATTGATACCTACCAACATGGAGATCTTTCCATCTGGATGAATTTTTGGCAAGACCTCAAGGCGTAAATTGGCCTTACGAAACTGCAATTTGCTCCCGCTTTGAGAGCTCACTTGATACGGTAGCTCGGTTCCTTGCTCAATCGTGGCTTTCACCTGATCGCCAGTCATGATGCGAGGGTTGGAGAGAATCTTGCCCTGGCCATCCGATTCTAGGGCTGAGAGTTCGATTTGTAAAAGACGTGCCGCATTCTTCGAAACCAGCGTAGCTGCCAAGGTGGCTGGGTTAAAGCCAGCCAAGCCAGTTCCTGCAAGATCAAGGTTGGCACTTGCGTTTTGGTCTGGCTGGTTACCAATGCCATTGGCTTGATATCCCAGCTTCACGCCGAGTTCGCGGGCAAAGCGCTGATCTGCTTCAACGATGCGGGCTTCTATGAGGATCTGGCGAGGGCTATTAATGTGGTCGCCCCCAAAAGGCAGGGCAGCATCCTCCCGTCGAAATTTTTGAAAACTTTGAATTTCTGCATGAGGCCCAATCCAGTAGATATCCCCGTTTCGTACTAGCCGTAATCCTCGGCTGGCTAAGATCGAATGAAGGGCGGTTTGCCAGGGAGTGTCCTTAAGGTCGACTGAAATCTTGCCCTGAATAGATTCACTGAGAAGAAAATTGGTATCCCCCATTTTGGCTAAAACCTGCAAAAGTTCAGTTATTTCAATTTGGCTAAATTGCAAGCTAATGCGACTATCTTTAGGTTTGCTCGATGAGCTTATTTCGGGGTGATTTCCTAATGCTGGTTCGAGTAACAAAACCAGAATTATCAGCACCAGGCTGGCATAGAATTTTGGAAAGATCTTCAATAAAATTACTCCGATTGGGTGGATTTAAAAGTGATGGATTTGCCTTTGGAGTGGTTTAAAATGGCTTGCTCTTTTGCTACTTGAGTCAGACGCCATTCCCCTAAAGCCGGCTCCCCGTTGCCGATCATCCTGGTGGTCTTGCCGGTATGAAAAAAGGCCTGCTCCTTCAATCCCATCCGGGCAATGCCCAAATACCTCCAGCGACGAAGTTCTGCCTCATGGGGTATAGCTATAGGCTTGGCTTGGGTGGCCTGAATTGGTGGTTTTATATTTAATAAGTGAATACTTACTTCTATTTCATCTATTGCTTCGTATAGATCTTCTCGTTCAGACTGCCATTCACTTTGAGAGAGTTCAAGCTCTTCTTTGAGTGACAGCAGTTGATTCTCTAGACCATGTATTTCTATCTCAACACTAGATTTATTGACAGCTAAATAAAAAAAGGACCCTCCTCCACAAAGCAAGAAGATGCCACCAAAGATCCAAAATGGGCTGAAGGTGATGCCTTTCAGTTCAAAAGATTTGGCAGGAAAGGAGGGTTTTGGAGTCCTACTTTGGGGCGCGGTATCCACTCTGGGTGGAGAGGATGTTTTGCGAATTCCATGAGGATCTGGAATGGCGGGGTCATCCCCTAGCTCACTCAGAATGTCATCAAAAGATTGGGGGGAGATATGGCGTGGAGGCATGCCATATTGTTCGCACTGGGGATAGTAAAAGCGATCGGAAAAAACGGAATTTAGTGTCAGAGAAATCTGCAAAAAAATATTTCACACAAGGGTTTTGGAGCTTTAAGGAAAAGTACGTAAGCACCCTATAATTTGACTCTATGGCTCTACCCCCAAAAGACAAGCCGCCTCTAAATCGGCGATTTAACCGACAGCCTGATAGACGTCCCGGTCAGCCAAGAGCGGAGCATTTCTCGTCCAAAAAATTAGGAAGCAATCCCCTCATTAAGGCCATGCTGATTATCAGCATGGCCTTTTCGGTGGTAATTACCTTGTTGCTGGGATACGCCTTCTTAATAGCAAAGCCGAATCTGCCGAAGATCTCGGCATTAGTTGATTACAACCCGAAAACGCCATTACGGATTTATACGGCTGACAAGGTGCTTATTGGCGAGTTTGGAGAAGAGCGCCGCAAGGTGATTCCTTTAAATAAAATACCAATGAGCATGCGTAACGCAGTCTTGGCTATCGAAGATGATCGCTTTTACTCTCATGGTGGGGTGGATTACGTAGGCATTCTGAGGGCGACACTCACCAATTTACGTGGCAACCTCTCCCAAGGTGCATCAACCATTACCATGCAGGTCGCTCGCAACTTCTTCCTCAGTAATGAGAAGACTTTCAGCCGCAAGATTTATGAGGTGCTCCTGTCTTGGGAAATTGAGTCCCAGTTAAGTAAAGACAAGATTCTTGAGATTTACATGAATCAGATCTTCTTGGGTCAGAGGGCTTATGGATTTTCTAGTGCGGCCCAGATCTACTTCGGTAAAGAATTAAAGGACATTACGATTGCGGAGTCAGCGATGTTAGCGGGCTTACCAAAAGCACCATCAGCATATAATCCCGTCAGTAATTTCCGTCGCGCAAAAATTCGCCAGGAATATATTTTGCAGCGTATGCGGGATTTGTCTTACATCACCCCCGAGCAGTATCAAATCGCCATGGCGGAAGAGTTGCACATTCGAGGCCTTGGGAATGAATTTAGTACGCGCGCTGATTTTGCTGCAGAGATGGTGCGCCAATTGTTGTTTACCCAATACGGCGAAGCAATTTATTCCCAAGGAATAGACGTCTACACCACGATCTTGAAAGCAGATCAGGAGGCAGCATACGGAGCAGTGCGTCGCGGTATTTTTGAATATGATTTGCGCCACGCCTATCGTGGACCAGAAGGGTTCATCGATTTACCCGAAGATACGGTGAAGCGTCAGCGGGCAATTGATGAAGCCCTGTTGGCTTACCCACAGTTAGATGATTTGCAGTCTGGCGTAGTGCTCAATGTCAAACCAAAAGAAATGCAAGTGATGATTTCTACCGGAGATACCATCACCCTCAAGGGCGAGGGCATGAAGCTTGCTGCCGCTTCTTTAACGGATAGCACTCAACCCAAAAAACGTTTGCGCCCTGGTGCAATTGTTAGATTGCTTTCGGATGGTGGCATTTGGAAACTGGCTCAATTGCCTCAAGTTGAAGCAGCTTTTGTTTCTATGAACGCCGAGACAGGCGCGATCCTTTCCTTGGTAGGTGGCTTCGATTTCCGCCGCAATCAATTTAATCACGTGACTCAGGCGCAACGCCAACCTGGTTCATCATTTAAGCCCTTTATTTATGCTGCTGGAATTGAAAAAGGATTTTCCCCAAGCACGATGGTGAACGATGCTCCGCTATCTATTGGCAGTATGGAAACTGGCAGTCAAGCTTGGGAGCCGAAGAACTACGATGGTAAGTACGAGGGCATGATGCGTTTGCGTACCGCCTTGGCTAAATCGAAAAACTTAGTATCGGTACGATTAATTCGCGCTATCGGTCCATCTTATGCACAAGAATATATTCAACGTTTTGGCTTCGAGGCAGAAAAGCATCCCCCATACTTAACAATGGCTTTGGGTGCCGGCTCTGTAACACCTTTACAAATGGCATCGGCTTATAGCGTATTCGCTAATGGAGGCTATCGCGTAGACCCATTCTTAATTAATAAGATGACGGATTCCAAAGGCACCATTCTTTTTGAAGCTAAGCCTACTATTGCGCGTGAGGATGCTACCCGAGTGTTGGATGCAAGAACTGCTTTTGTGATGGATAGTATGTTGCAAGAGGTTACAAAAACTGGCACCGCTGGAAGTGCGAGAGCGAAATTAGGGCGCAGTGATATTGCAGGCAAAACAGGAACAACCAATGAGTCGCATGATGCCTGGTTTGCGGGATACAACCCGAAGGTAGTAGCCATTGCATGGATTGGTTTTGATAAGCCGGCAAGTTTAGGTGATCGCGAAACTGGCGGCGGCCTTGCTCTGCCGATGTGGATCTCTTATATGAGTACTGCGTTAAAAGATCAGCCGCAACAAGGGCGCGAAGTCCCTGCGGGTGTGACTCAAGTTGATGGTGATTGGTTTATCCCCGAGTTCTCTAACAATGGTGGTGTGCGCGAACTGCAGTAGTTCGTTTTAGCAATGGCAAGGCAAGCGCGCACCATTATTCCTGGCCAAGTAATGCACGTCATGGTTCGTGGCAATAATCGGGAAACACTTTTTTTTAACGATGCCGATCGCCGCATCTATTTAGATTGGCTGCGAGAGGCTGCAAAACAATTTGGCAGTGCGGTGCACGCATTTGCCTTGATGCCAAATCATGTGCATCTCTTAATGACCCCCCAAAATGCAGATTCGCTTGCAAAGACGATGCAGTCTCTGGGTAGGCGTTATGCCCAGTATTTCAATCAACAGCACCACCGCTCGGGAACTATTTGGGAGGGACGCTATCGCTCTTCACTAATAGACCCAGATTATTTTTTGCGCTGCCAGCGTTACATTGAACTTAATCCTGTGAGGACCGGTTTTGAATCTAGCCCGCAGGATTCAAGCTGGACTAGCTTTGCTTCCCATATTGGTGGCAATGCAGAGCCTTGGTTGGTGGATCACCAGCACTTTTGGAAGTTGGGTAATACCCCTTTTGAGCGACAAATGACTTGGGCGGCATTTGTGAAGGAGGGGGCGCCCCATTGGGAAGATCGCCAAATTACTGAGGCCTTGGTGAGATCTAAGCCGTGGGTGAGCGAAATTTATGCCAAAAAGTTATTTAAGGACAATCCCGACCACGCATTAATCCGTCATCGCGGACGCCCAAAGAAATTAAATTTAATTGATTCAATAAGTTAGAGAATTTCCTGGGGGTTCGGTTTTTAGCCTTGCTTGCTTGAATTTGTGACTCTGTCCCTTTAATAGAAGTTCATTTTGGTGCTGACCTAATTTAAATGGGACAGACTCATTTTATTTCTATTGCATCAGCATGGGTATTCCCCTATATTTGATCCTCCAAAAGTAATCAAGCCCTCGAGGCCAACGGAAATACCATGACTACACAAATGAATACAGACCTTCGTCCAATTGCACAGGGTCTATATGATCCACAAAATGAGCATGATGCTTGCGGCGTAGGATTCGTCGCCCACATTAAAGGTAAGAAGTCACATGAGATCGTTGCTCAGGGATTGAAAATTCTTGAGAACTTGGATCACCGGGGAGCCGTTGGTGCTGACCCCTTAATGGGCGATGGCGCAGGAATTTTGATTCAGGTTCCTGATACTTTGTATCGCGAAGAAATGGCAAAGCAGAGCATTGAGTTGCCACCGTTTGGGGAGTACGGTGTCGGCATGATTTTCTTGCCTAAAGAGCATGCTTCCCGCTT
This sequence comes from Polynucleobacter sp. 39-46-10, assembly GCF_002282275.1. Classification (NCBI taxonomy): domain Bacteria; kingdom Pseudomonadati; phylum Pseudomonadota; class Betaproteobacteria; order Burkholderiales; family Burkholderiaceae; genus Polynucleobacter; species Polynucleobacter sp. 39-46-10. The sequence goes on from NZ_NCJB01000042.1 coordinate 11,807, forward strand.
AGCTTGTGAGCAAGAATTAGAACGTACAGTCCGCTTAGAAGGTCAAGTTGTTTTGGGTTGGAGAGACGTTCCAATTGATGTGAAGTTGCCGATGTCTCCAACTGTTCAAATGACAGAGCCATTTATCCGTCAAATTTTTATTGGACGTGGTCGCGACATCATGACAACCGATGCGCTTGAGCGTAAGCTGTATGTGATTCGTAAAACTGCAAGCCATGCAATTCAAGATTTGCATTTAAAGCACGGCAAAGAATATTTTGTTGCATCCATGTCTGCTCGCACTATTGTTTATAAGGGTTTGCTGTTAGCAAACCAGGTGGGCGCGTACTACAAAGATTTACAAGATCCCCGCACAGTATCAGCATTGGCATTAGTGCATCAACGCTTCTCAACAAATACTTTCCCAGCATGGGAATTGGCTCACCCATATCGCATGATTGCGCACAACGGTGAAATTAATACAGTTAAAGGTAATGTGAACTGGGTGAACGCACGCGAAGGTGCTATTAGTTCTCCAGTATTGGGTGATGACCTTAAAAAATTGTGGCCACTGATTTATCCAGGCCAGTCTGACACTGCTTGCTTTGATAACTGCTTAGAGTTATTGGTGATGTCAGGTTACCCATTAGCGCAAGCGATGATGATGATGATTCCAGAGGCATGGGAACAGCACTCATTGATGGATGAAAATCGCCGCGCATTCTATGAATATCATGCAGCAATGATGGAGCCATGGGATGGCCCAGCAGCAATGGCATTTACCGATGGCCGCCAGATTGGCGCTACATTAGATCGCAATGGATTGCGCCCAGCACGTTATTACGTAACTGAAGATGACCTAGTCATCATGGGCTCTGAAGCTGGTGTATTGCCTATTCCGGAGAGCAAGATTGTTCAAAAGTGGCGCTTGCAACCAGGCAAGATGTTCATGATTGATATGGAGCAGGGTCGCATTATCGATGACATCGAATTAAAGGATGCCGTCTCTAAAGCCAAGCCATACAAGAGCTGGATTGATGCGGTACGCGTGAAGCTTGATGAAGTTGATGCAAGCAAAGATGATTTGGTTGATGAAAAAACCACGATTCGTCCAGTGGCAAAATTATTAGATCGTCAGCAGGCTTTTGGTTACACCCAAGAAGACATTAAGTACCTCATGGCACCAATGGCTATGAATGGTGAAGAAGCGATTGGATCGATGGGTAACGATAGCCCATTAGCCGTGCTCTCTAATAAGAACAAGCCACTCTATAACTACTTCAAGCAGTTGTTTGCGCAGGTGACCAATCCTCCGATTGACTCTATCCGCGAAAACATGGTGATGTCTTTGGTGTCTTTCATTGGGCCTAAGCCGAATTTGTTGGATACCAACAATATCAACCCGCCGATGCGCTTGGAAGTAAGTCAGCCGATTTTAGATTTTGATGACATGACCAAAATTCGTCACATCGGTCATTACACCAACGGTAAGTTCCGCTCATATGAACTCGATATTTGCTACCCAGCATCTTGGGGCAAGGCTGGCATTGAAGCGCGCTTGGCATCTTTGTGTGCTGAGGCAGCAGATGCGGTGCGTTCTGGTTACAACATCTTGATCGTGAGTGATCGCCAGGTTGATGAGCAGCACGTGGCTATTCCAGCATTGTTAGCTACTTCAGCGATTCATCAGCACTTGGTGGAAAAAGGTTTGCGTACTAGCGTTGGCCTCGTAGTTGAGACTGGTAGCGCCCGTGAGACACATCACTTCGCACTCTTGGCTGGCTATGGTGCAGAAGCAGTTCATCCTTACTTGGCAATGGAAACTTTAGCTGAAATGGCTAAAGGATTGTCTGGTGACTTGTCAGCTGAAAAAGCGGTTAAGAATTTTGTGAAAGCAGTTGGTAAGGGCTTGCAAAAGGTGATGTCCAAAATGGGTATCTCAACTTACATGTCTTACACCGGCTCACAGATCTTTGAGGCGATTGGTTTAAATAAAGACGTCATTGATCACTACTTCAAAGGTACGCCATCTAACGTGGGTGGCATCGGTGTATTTGAAGTGGCTGAAGAAGCCTTGCGCATGCATCAGTCTGCATTTAGTAATGACCCAGTGTTGACCAATATGCTCGAAGCGGGTGGTGAGTATGCATTCCGTATTCGCGGTGAAGATCACATGTGGACTCCAGATACGATTGCGAAGTTACAGCACTCCACTCGCATTGGCGTGGAGAAGGGTTATCAAACCTATAAAGAGTACGCCAATCTTATCAATGACCAAACCAAACGTCAGATGACATTGCGTGGTCTGTTTGAGTTCAAGCTTGATCCATCTAAAGCAATTCCATTGGATGAAGTCGAGTCTGCAAAAGAAATCGTTAAGCGTTTTGCAACGGGCGCGATGTCCTTAGGCTCTATTTCTACTGAAGCGCACGCTACTTTGGCAATTGCCATGAACCGTATTGGCGGCAAGTCTAATACGGGTGAGGGCGGCGAAGATCCAAATCGTTATGTGAATGAGCTCAAAGGCATTCCAATCAAGAAGGGCGAAACCTTAGCCAGCATTTTGGGTAATGATGTTGTTGAAGCAAACATTCCTTTGCTCGATGGCGATTCATTGCGCTCCAGAATTAAGCAGGTTGCTTCAGGTCGTTTCGGTGTTACTACTGAATACCTACGCTCTGCTGATCAGATTCAGATCAAGATGGCGCAAGGCGCTAAGCCTGGTGAAGGCGGTCAATTGCCGGGTGGCAAAGTGTCCGATTACATCGGTAAACTGCGTTTCTCCGTGCCAGGTGTTGGTTTGATTTCTCCCCCTCCACACCACGATATTTACTCTATTGAAGATATTGCCCAGTTGATTCACGATCTGAAGAACGTGAACCCAGCTGCTGATGTATCTGTGAAGTTGGTATCTGAAGTGGGTGTTGGCACGATTGCTGCCGGTGTTGCTAAAGCGAAAGCAGATCACGTCGTGATCGCTGGGCATGACGGCGGTACAGGCGCATCACCACTGTCTTCTATTAAGCATGCTGGTTCCCCATGGGAATTGGGCTTGGCTGAAACTCAACAAACATTAGTACTCAATGGTTTGCGTAGCCGTATTCGCGTGCAAGCTGACGGCCAAATGAAAACCGGACGTGACGTTGTGATTGGCGCCTTACTGGGTGCTGACGAATTTGGTTTTGCAACGGCACCATTGGTTGTTGAGGGTTGCATCATGATGCGTAAGTGCCATTTGAATACCTGCCCAGTCGGTGTTGCTACACAAGACCCTGAGTTGCGCAAAAAGTTCTCTGGTAAGCCAGAGCATGTTGTGAACTTCTTCTTCTTTATTGCGGAAGAAGTACGCGAGATCATGGCACAGCTTGGTATTCGTAAGTTTGATGATTTGATTGGCCGTGTTGATCTCTTGGATACCCGTAAGGGCATTGAAAACTGGAAAGTACATGGTTTGGATTTCAGTAAGATTTTTGCTGAGCCAGCAGTGGCTAAAGATGTGCCGCGTTATCAGGTCCTGACTCAAGATCATGGTTTGGATAGCGCGCTTGATAACGTTCTGATCGAGAAGAGTCAACCTGCACTACAGCGTGGCGAAAAAGTCTCTTTCATTGTTCCGGTGAAGAACGTGAACCGTACTGTTGGCGCAATGCTCTCCGGAGAAATCGCCCAGCGTTATGGCCATGCTGGTTTGCCTGACGACACCATTCATATTCAATTGAATGGTACTGCCGGACAAAGTTTCGCCGCTTTCTTGGCGCGCGGCATTACCTTAGACCTAGTTGGCGATGGTAATGACTACGTTGGTAAGGGCTTATCTGGTGGACGTGTGATTGTGCGCGCTCCGCATGAGTTCCGTGGCGATACAGCCAAGAACATCATTGTTGGTAACACTGTTCTTTACGGTGCAATCGGCGGTGAAGCATTCTTTAATGGCGTTGCTGGTGAGCGTTTTGCAGTTCGTAACTCTGGTGCCACAACGGTAGTTGAAGGAACCGGCGATCACGGTTGCGAGTACATGACTGGCGGTACGGTTGTGGTCTTGGGTGCAACTGGTCGTAACTTTGCAGCAGGTATGAGCGGCGGCATTGCTTATGTTTATGACGAAGACGGCCTCTTTGAGAAGCGTTGCAATACCAGCATGGCGACTTTGGAAAAAGTATTGCCATCCGCTGAGCAGATTGCCAAGATGCCCCAATCACAGTGGCATGCCCCCGTCGATGTAAAAGACGGTGGTGAGCGTATGACTGATGAGCAAATTTTGAAGGGTTTAATCGAGCGTCATTTCCGCCACACTGGCTCAGAGCGTGCAAAAGCACTCTTGGCTGACTGGGAAAATGCTCGCGGTCGTTTTGTGAAAGTGCTGCCTACTGAGTACAAACGTGCTTTAGGCGAATTGTGGGAAAAAGCACAAAACAAAACCGTAGCTGCGTAATTTGCTAATAAGTTGCTTAATCAATACAGACATTAAGAAAAGATACTAAGGATTCGATATGGGTAAGGTCACTGGATTTATGGAATTTGAGCGCGTAGATGAAACCTACGAAGCCCCTGTTAAACGTCTCCACCACTACAAAGAGTTTGTTGCAGCGTTGACAGATGATGAGGCCAAAGTGCAGGGTGCGCGCTGTATGGATTGTGGCATTCCGTTTTGTAATAGCGGATGTCCTGTAAATAACATCATTCCCGACTTCAATGATTTGGTATTTCATGATGACTGGAAGAATGCATTAGACGTTTTGCAATCTACCAATAACTTCCCTGAGTTCACTGGCCGCATTTGCCCTGCGCCTTGCGAAGCTGCATGTACCTTAGGAATCAATAGCGATGCGGTCGGTATTAAGTCTATCGAGCACGCCATTATTGATAAGGGCTGGGAAAATGGTTGGGTTAAGCCACAACCATCCAAAACCAAGACTGGCAAGAAGGTTGCCGTTGTTGGCGGCGGCCCTGCTGGTATGGCGACTGCGCAGCAATTAGCGCGTGTTGGTCACGACGTTACCGTATTTGAAAAGAATGACCGTGTTGGTGGATTATTGCGCTACGGTATTCCTGATTTCAAAATGGAAAAGTGGCTGATCGACCGTCGCGTTGAGCAAATGCAAGCTGAAGGCGTGAAGTTTGAGACAGGTGTATTTGTAG
>NZ_NCJB01000042.1:16947-28870 GCF_002282275.1 Polynucleobacter sp. 39-46-10
AGGTAAAGAGGCGATTGGCGCTGAAGTAAAGAACTACTCCACAAAAACAGTTTCACCAGATCAGTTGATGAAAGATTTTGACGCTGTTGTGATCAGTGGTGGATCAGAGCAGCCACGTGATTTGCCGGTCCCTGGTCGCGAGTTGAAGGGCGTTCACTATGCTCTGGAATTCTTGATTCCACAGAATAAAGAAAATGCAGGCGATTTCAAAAACGAAATTTCTGCAGCTGGTAAGCATGTAGTGGTAATTGGTGGTGGTGATACTGGGTCTGATTGCGTAGGAACATCGAATCGTCATGGCGCTGCCAAGATTACTCAGTTTGAATTACTGCCACAGCCGCCAGAGACTGAAAACAAGCCTTTGGTATGGCCATATTGGCCCACCAAGTTGCGTACATCTTCTTCACACGAAGAAGGTTGTGAGCGTGATTGGTCTGTTGCTACAAAGCGTTTTGAAGGCAAAGACGGCAAATTAGAGAAATTAATCTGCGTTCGTTTGGAGTGGAAAGACGGCAAGATGTCAGAAATGCCAAATTCTGAATTTGAAATTAAGGCGGATTTAGTATTTTTGGCAATGGGCTTTGTATCCCCTGCAGCCCAAGTTCTCAATGCTTTTGGTGTTGATAAAGACGCACGTGGTAACGCAAAAGCCACTGTCGATGGCCAAAATGCCTATCAAACCAATGTTCCAAAGGTATTTGCTGCTGGCGATATGCGTCGCGGACAATCTTTGGTAGTTTGGGCGATTCGTGAGGGCCGTCAAGCTGCTCAGGCAGTAGACGAGTATTTAATGGGGTCTTCCGTTCTTCCCCGATAATATTGAGGATATGAATAGCAGCCACTCCAACTCAGTGGAAGTGAAGCAAAAAACCTCTAGTGGTGGCCAGGGCGAAGTTGTAGTTCAAATTAAGGACGTCAACTTTTCCTATGCCCCCGGCGAGCGGCAAATCTTATCGGGACTCAATATGGAGTTCCGGCGTGGTCAAGTAGTTGCGGTCATGGGTGGCTCCGGTTGTGGCAAGACCACTATTCTGAGACTGATTGGTGGTCAATTCAGTGCACAGTCGGGCCAGGTTTTATTTGAAGGTCATGATATTGGCAAAATGAACGGCGCTGAATTAATGGCTACCCGTCGTCGCATGGGAATGCTCTTTCAGTTTGGCGCACTATTTACCGATCTGAGCGTTTTCGAAAACGTTGCCTTTCCTTTGCGCGAGCACACCGATTTAAGTGAAGAGCTATTGCGCTCTTTAGTGCTGATGAAACTCAATGCAGTTGGTTTGCGTGGTGCACGCGATTTGATGCCGGCGCAAATTTCTGGTGGCATGGCGCGTCGTGTTGCTTTAGCAAGAGCGATTGCGCTCGATCCCCCCTTAATCATGTATGACGAGCCCTTCGCTGGCTTGGATCCGATTTCACTGGGAATTACTGCACGCTTGATTCGGGATCTGAATCAAGCTCTAGGTGCAACCAGCCTATTGGTTACACATGATGTTGAAGAAACATTTGAGATTGCTGATTATGTTTATTTCATTGCCAATGGCCGAATTGGTGCCGAAGGTACGCCAGAAGAATTGAGTCGTTCAAGTGATCCGTTTGTGCGTCAATTCTTGGATGCATCACCGGATGGCCCAGTGCCATTCCACTATCCAGGACAAAGTCTTGAAGAAGATTTTGGGGTGAGTCTGAAATGAGCATCCTTCATAAGACCTTAGACCTCTTCGGCGATCTTGGATTTTTTATTCGTCGTAACTTAACGAGCCTTGGCCTTGCTGCGCGCATGTTTGCGGCCGTCATTTGGCGCTCTGGATTTTTATTAAAAAGACCTCGCTTAGTTTCTGATCAGATTCTGTTTGTCGGTAATCACTCATTTGTAATCATTGCGGTATCTGGTTTATTTGTTGGATTTGTTTTGGGCTTGCAGGGCTATTACACCCTCAATCGTTATGGCTCTGAACAGGCTCTAGGTTTATTGGTTGCACTATCGCTCACCCGTGAATTAGGTCCCGTGATTACGGCTTTGTTATTTGCTGGTCGTGCTGGTACATCCCTTACCGCCGAGATTGGCTTAATGAAAGCTGGTGAACAGCTCAGCGCAATGGAAATGATGGCGGTGGATCCATTGAGTCGTGTGATTGCACCGCGACTATGGGCTGGCATTATTGCAATGCCGATTTTGGCTACGATCTTTACTGCTGTTGGTGTGATGGGTGGTTACTTTGTCGGTGTGCCTTTAATTGGGGTGGACTCTGGCGCCTTTTGGTCGCAGATGCAGGGCGGGGTAGACCTCTTCTCTGATATTGGTAATGGGCTCATTAAAAGCCTGGTATTTGGTGTGGCGGTGACTTTTATTGCGCTGTATCAAGGTTATGAAGCTAAGCCTACACCTGAGGGTGTGTCGCAAGCCACCACGAGAACTGTGGTGATCTCCTCTTTATCGGTTTTAGCATTGGACTTCTTGCTCACCGCGATGATGTTCTCCAATTAGAAAGAATAAACTGGGACTCTTATGAGAAAAAGTGCAATTGATGTTTGGGTCGGAATTTTTGTAGCCATTGGTTTGCTGGCCGCTTTGTTTCTTGCATTGAAGGTCGGCAATATGAATGCCGTTTCGTTTGCGCCTACTTACAAAATCTCTGCGCGTTTTGACAATATCGGTGGACTTAAGCCACGTGCACCAGTCAAAAGTGCTGGGGTAGTTGTTGGCCGTATTGCGAATATCTCTTTTGACGACAAGACTTATCAAGCCACTGTCACCATGACAATTGAAGATGCCTATAAGTTCCCTAAAGATTCGTCTGCAAAGATTTTGACCTCAGGTTTATTGGGTGAGCAATACATTGGGCTTGAGGCAGGCGGCTCTGATGATATGTTGGTTGCTGGGGATAAGATCACTCAGACGCAGTCGGCAGTGGTTCTTGAAAATCTGATTAGTCAGTTCTTGTATAACAAGGCTGCCGATAGCGGTAAAGATAAGGGCGCTGAAAAATAATGCAGTGGCTTGTGAGAATTAAACGTCTCATGCTGCTTGGCTTGGTAGCTGGCATGGCGGGCTGTGCCTCTATTCCTGCTGGAGTAGAGCCTTCCCCGCATGATCCGTGGGAGCCGTTTAATCGTTCTGTTTTTGAATTCAATGAAGGCCTGGATGCCTATTTTTTAAAGCCCGTAGTGTCTGGTTATCGTTTTGTCTTGCCAGAATTTGTGCGGGATGGCGTTTATAACTTCTTTAGCAACTACAGTGATATCTACACAGCATTGCAAAATCTTTTGCAGGGCAAACCAGACTATGCTTTTAGTGATCTGATGAGGGTGGTGGTCAATACCACCTTTGGTTTGGGCGGCTTAATTGACATGGCAACGCCTGGCGGCTTACCAAAGCACAAGGAAGACTGGGGTCAAACCTTTGGCGTCTGGGGGGTTCCTTCCGGTCCTTACGTGGTTTTGCCATTCTTCGGACCAAGCAATGTGCGAGATACCTTTGGTACCGCAGCTGATTTAGAGTCTGACTATCTCTTTAGATTGCTACCAGACGTAGCTATCCGTAATAGCCTAACGGGTTTACGTGTGGTGAATGCGCGTAACACTTATTACGAGGCGGGCGATTTATTGGATGGCGCTGCTATCGATAAATATAGCTTTATGCGGGATGCCTACATTCAGCGACGCGAATATCAGATTAATGAGGGACGAGATGATAAAGAGCCTCCTATGCCGGTTTACGAGAACCCCTACGAATAAAGGCGATCAAGCCTAAGCTGATTTCCTTTAAGGGCTAAAATGAGCTTCTATGACCAGCATTAATTGAGGACACATGAAAAGCCAAATCACCATTCAAAAATACTTTGCAGCATTGCTATCAAGTATGTTTTTGTTTGCCGGCAGCGTTTCTGCTCAGGCAGTTGATCAGTCCACGCCAGATGGTTTGATTAAAACTGTAGTTTCTGATGTGATGGCTTCTGTGAAGTCTGATCCGGAAATTCAAAAAGGGAATATCCCGCGTATCGTAGATTTAGTGGAAAAGAAAATTGTTCCTTATACCGATATGCGTCGCACCACTGAAATGGCTATGGGCCCTAATTGGAAAAAAGCGACTCCAGAGCAGCAGGCTCAACTGGTTTCCGAATTTAAGAATTTGTTGATTCGTACTTATTCTGGCGCTTTAAGCCAGCTACGTGATCAGACCATTCAATTTAAGCCTTTACGCGCTGCTCCAGACGACAAGGAAGTGGTTGTAAAGACCGTGGTGATTGGTCGTGGCGATCCAGTGCCGCTTGATTATCGCCTTGAAAAAACAGCCAATGGCTGGAAAGTCTATGACATGAACATCATGGGTGTTTGGTTAGTTGAGGCTTATCGTAATCAGTTTGCTAATCAAATTAGCCAGAATGGCGTTGAGGGTTTAGTGAAGTTCTTGCAGGATCGCAATAAACAGCTTGCTGCGAAGCCGGTAAACTAAAGACCACACAAGAACAATCAAAGATAAATATCGGATGCCATTTTTATTGCCCGCTTCAGTGACGCAAAATAATGTCCTGCAGTTAGAAAAAGATGGTCTGCTAAATCTTGCGACCTTAAGAACTGTAGATTGCATCAATCTGAAGGATTTTGACTCTACTGTGCTGACAGTTTTACTGGCATGGCAGAAAAAACTACAAGCTGATGGTCAGCAGATCTCCATACAAAACGCACCTGAAAAATTAACTGTCTTAGCTGGCGTATATGGCGTTGCCGAATTGCTAGGTTTGTAATAGCATGCACGCCGCAATATCGATAAATAACGTATCAAAAAATTATGGCGCACTACAGGCGCTAGATCATGTTTCCTTATCAATTGAGCAGGGTGAGTTCTTTGGCTTGCTCGGGCCGAATGGCGCAGGTAAGACAACGTTGATTTCCATTCTGGCTGGTTTGGTTACTGCAGATAGTGGCCATGCTGCAATCATGGGCGCTGATGTTCAAAGTCAATTCCGTGATGCTCGTCGGATGCTGGGAGTTGTGCCGCAGGAGTTAGTATTCGACCCCTTCTTTACCGTTAGAGAGACGCTGCAATTTCAGTCAGGCTATTTTGGGATTCGTCATAACGATGCCTGGATTGACGAGATCATGGCTAATCTGGATCTCACCAATAAAGCCGACAGCAATATGCGTTCCTTATCTGGTGGTATGAAACGACGGGTATTGGTGGCTCAGGCTTTGGTTCACAGGCCACCTGTGATTATTTTGGATGAGCCAACAGCAGGTGTTGACGTAGAGCTGCGCCAATCTCTCTGGCAATTCATTAGTCGACTAAACCAAGATGGGCATACGATTGTTTTAACAACACATTACCTTGAAGAGGCTGAGGCATTATGTCAGCGGATTGCCATGCTGAAGCATGGAAAGATTGTGGCTTTGGATACAACCGCGAATTTATTGAGCCAATATGGTTCAGTAAAAAAAGATGGTGAGGGTAAAACAGATCTCGAAGATGTGTTTGTCAACATCATGTCGGGAGGTGTTCGATGAAACCTATTTTGAATAAACTGCCAATCTCCTATGGCAGCGGTTTTCCAACGCTCTTGCGAAAAGAAATTAAACGTTTTTATAAGGTAGCGTTCCAGACGGTTGCAGCACCAGTACTAACTGCTGTTTTGTATTTAATGATTTTCGGTCACGTACTGGAAGGCAAAGAGGTTTACGGTCGTCTGAATTACACGGCCTTTCTTATTCCAGGCTTAGTCATGATGAGCGTGTTGCAGAACGCATTTGCTAATACCTCTTCATCCCTCATTCAGTCGAAGGTGACTGGTAACCTCGTCTTTGTTTTGCTGGCCCCATTTAGTCACTTAGAGTTTTATGCTGCTTATGTCTTAGCTGCAGTATTTCGTGGAATCGTTGTTGGCTCTGGTGTATTGCTGATTACTGTATGGTTTTCCACACCATCTTTTGAATACCCTCTTTGGATCATGGCATTCGCTCTATTGGGCGCTGCAATTTTGGGAAGCATGGGTTTAATTGCGGGCATCTGGGCCGATAAGTACGATCAATTGGCGGCCTTCCAGAATTTCATCATCATGCCGGCAACAATGCTGTCAGGTGTGTTTTATTCCATTCATTCTTTGCCGGTAGCATGGCAAGTAGTGTCTCACTTCAATCCATTCTTCTACATGATCGATGGTTTCCGTTACGGGTTCTTTGGGGTGTCAGATATATCCCCATGGAATAGTTTGGTGATTGTGGCGTGCTTCTTTGTTTTGGTCTCAGCTATTGCGTTGCGTTTACTGCAAAAAGGCTACAAGCTTAGGAACTAGTTGTTGGCTCTTCCCTAAACATATATTGAAAAATTGTTATGAAATTAGAAATCAGGAGATTGTGATGTTGCCAACCCCAGAACAAATTGAAGACTATATTCAGCAAGGCCTTGCATGCACTCATGTCAAGGTAGAGGGTGATGGACAGCATTTCTTTGCGACAATTGTGAGCCCAGAGTTTGAAGGCAAGCGTTTGATTCAGCGTCATCAGCTGGTGTACGGCGCTATGGGCGATCGCATGAAAGCAGAGGTGCATGCTTTATCAATCAAAGCATTCACGCCTGAAGAATTTGCACAAAATACCCCAACTTAAAATACGAGATCAGCTTTTTACTGGAATAGTTTCATGGATAAATTACGAATGGTTGGCGGCACTCCGCTCAAGGGCGAAGTGGTGATTGCTGGCGCTAAGAATGCAGCGCTGCCAATTTTGTGCGCTTGCTTGCTCACAGATCAGCCCGTTACTTTGCGTAATGTTCCTGACTTGCAAGATGTACGGACCATGCTCAAGCTCCTCCAGGAGATTGGTGTAACCGTTACTTTTCCAGATGCGAACGATCGCAATCATGTAGTGCTCAATGCGGCCAATATCAAGAGCTCTGAGGCGACTTACGAGATGGTGAAAACCATGCGTGCCTCTATTTTAGTTCTGGGCCCATTGCTTGCCAGAATGCATAGCGCCAAGGTTTCTCTACCAGGCGGATGCGCAATTGGAGCCCGTCCAGTAGATCAGCACATTAAGGGCTTAAAGGCCATGGGTGCCGCTATTAAGATTAAGAGTGGCTACATCCAAGCGGAAACCAAATCTGCAACGGGTCGTCTACAAGGCGCCTCCATCTTGACTGACATGATTACCGTAACCGGTACAGAGAATTTATTGATGGCCGCTACTTTGGCATCAGGCACGACCATTTTGGAAAATGCTGCACGCGAACCTGAGGTTGGGGACTTAGCAGAGTTGCTTGTCAAAATGGGCGCGAAGATTACTGGTATCGGTAGTGATCGTTTAGTCATTGAGGGTGTGGAAAAGCTCCATAGTGCAGAACATGCTGTGATTGCTGATCGTATTGAAGCAGGCACATTCTTATGCGCAGTAGCTGCTGCTGGTGGTGAGGTGCTGGTCAAGCACTGCCGCCCAGATACATTGGATGCGGTCATCGTCAAACTGAAAGAAGCCGGCTTGGAGATGGAAGTCGGCCCTGACTGGATTAAGGCTTCCATGAAAAGCCGCCCCAAGGCAGTCAGTTTCCGGACTTCTGAATACCCGGCATTCCCGACAGATATGCAGGCACAACTCATGGCGGTCAATGCGATTGCCGAGGGTAATGCCACGATTACCGAAACCATCTTTGAAAACCGCTTTATGCACGTTCAAGAGATGAACCGCCTCGGCGCCGATATCGCAATTGAGGGTAATACGGCAATTGCTCAGGGCGTGGAAAAGCTGTCTGGCGCTATCGTGATGGCTACCGATTTGCGTGCCTCTGCCAGCCTAGTGATTGCCGGTTTAGCCGCTCAAGGTGAAACCCAGGTGGACCGGATTTATCACTTAGATCGTGGATATGACCGCATGGAGCAAAAGTTGACCCTCTTAGGGGCTAACATTCAGCGAATCAAGTAAGCCTGATAGATAATTGGTCCATGAAGTTAACTCTAGCCCTCTCGAAGGGGCGCATCTTCGAAGAAACTGCTGAGATCTTATCTAAGATCGGTATCCGTCCGCTTGAGGACCCAGAAAAGTCACGCAAACTCATTATTGAGACCTCTAATCCTGACGTTCGTCTGATTATTGTGCGCGCATCAGATGTGCCGACCTATGTTCAGTTTGGTGGCGCCGATTTTGGAGTTGCCGGCCTTGATGTCTTAATGGAAAACGGTACCGATGGCCTATATGTTCCTTTTGATTTGAACATCGCTAAATGCCGTATGTCAGTTGCCGTGAGAGTAGGTTTTGATTACGCAGCTGCGGTAAAGCAAGGATCGCGTTTGAAGGTAGCAACAAAGTACGTAAATTGTGCACGCGAGCACTTTGCCAATAAAGGCGTTCACATTGATACGATTCATTTGTACGGCTCAATGGAGTTAGCTCCATTGGTTGGTCTAGCAGATGCAATTGTGGATCTGGTGTCTACAGGTAATACTTTGCGTGCTAATGGTTTGGTTGAAGTTGAGCCAATCGCCGATATCAGCGCACGCTTAGTTGTTAATCAAGCGTCTTATAAACGTAATCGCACACAACTTCAGCCATTCTTTGAATTGTTGAAGTAAAGAAAAAATTCATATGTCCGCAGAAGTCAAAGTCAAACGTCTTAATAGCAAGGATGCCGGGTTCAAAGAAACTCTGCTCTCTAGCCTTTCTTTGCCCATGGCCGATGATGAGGCGATTGATTCTGCGGTAGTAAAAATTCTGGCGCAAGTTAAAGCTGAAGGCGATGCCGCAGTACTCTCCTTTACAAAGCAGTTTGATCGCCTCAATGTTTCTAGTGTTTCTGAGTTAGAGATTTCTCCAGAAGAATTAAAAACAGCTTACGAAGGTTTATCGGTTGAACAAAAAAATGCTTTGAATATTGCCGCGCAAAGAGTGCGCGCGTATCACGAGAAACAAAAGATTGAAGCGGGTTGCCACTCCTGGGAATATAAAGAGGTAGATGGCACACGCTTGGGTCAGAAAGTCACAGCCTTAGATCGCGTGGGTATTTATGTACCTGGCGGCAAAGCTGCATACCCATCTTCCGTGTTGATGAATGCGATTCCTGCAAAAGTTGCTGGCGTCAAAGAAGTCATCATGGTCGTGCCCACTCCCGATGGAGCTCGCAATCCTCTAGTTTTAGCTGCCGCTTATTTATCCGGTGTTGATCGCGTCTTTACGATTGGTGGCGCGCAAGCTGTAGGCGCCTTAGCCTATGGCACTCAAACTATTCCGCCGGTGGACAAGATTGTTGGCCCCGGTAATGCCTATGTTGCGGCTGCTAAGCGCAGAGTCTTTGGAACTGTTGGTATCGACATGATTGCCGGTCCATCAGAAATTTTAGTTCTCTGTGATGGTTCTAGTAATCCTGATTGGGTTGCGATGGACTTGTTTTCTCAAGCAGAGCATGATGAGCTAGCGCAATCTATTTTGCTTTGTCCTGATGACCAATTTATTGAGCAGGTGCAAGCAAGTATTAACAAGCTGTTGCCTGAGATGCCTAGAAAGAAAGTGATTGAAACATCGCTTGCCAATCGTGCTTTATTGATTCAGGTAAAGGATATGAGCGAGGCTTGTGAGATTGCCAATGCCATCGCTGCTGAGCATTTAGAAATTTGTGCAACTGAGCCACGCAAGTGGGCTGAGTTAATTCGTCATGCTGGCGCCATCTTTATGGGCAATTACACTAGCGAATCTCTGGGTGATTATTGTGCAGGCCCAAATCACGTCTTACCAACAGCACGTACTGCACGTTTTTCATCCCCATTGGGTGTGTATGACTTTATCAAGCGCTCAAGCATGATTGAAGTGAGTGAAGCAGGTGCTCAAACCTTAGGTGCTGTTGCTAGCACGCTCGCACATGGTGAGGGTTTGACGGCCCATGCTCGTGCTGCTGAGATGCGCCTGAAGGAATATTATCCCGGCTTGCCCTAAGCCCATTCAATTTTGGGTTGTTTACCTCCCAATAATATGATATCTTAAAGATATCTAAAAAGAGGAGATGTTAATGCCTTTAAAAACCTTATCCATGCAAATCCCATTTCGCTATCGTAATTTTGATAGCCCCACTGGGGTAACTAGAAATACTGCCAAATTGCTTGCTGAGAAGTTGGGTGTCGATGAGACACAGGCTTTGCATATTGCGTTACGCGAGTTAGCAGTAAGGATTCTCCCTCAATATGAGCCAGATGATGGTCCATTGAATGCCACCCAGATTCGTCAAATTAAAAAAATTGCCTCAGTTCCTGAAAAGCAAAAGTCTGTGCGATCAAGCTTGTTCCTTGATAAGGCTGCTTAATGGTGCGTTGGTGGCCGGAGCCCACAGCGGGCGATATCGTGTGGTGTCATTTTCCCGACCAAATAAATCCTTGTCCGAAGCCAAGACCAGCATTGATCTTAAGTGTTTTCGATGATGAAGCACCTCAATTTGAGGTGCAAGTAGCCTATGGAACTAGTCAAAAAACGAGAGCTTTACATAGAGGTGAATTTGCCATTTACTGTCAAATAAACTCAGCAGCATATGAAGCTGCCAATTTAAGTTTCGATACTAAATTTAACTTAAGGCAGCTTATTAATTTACCGTTTTCAACGGAGTGGTTTTCAGTGCCACCCTCAGCCCCAAATGGTCAAATACCTAAATTAGGTGTGTTGCATCCATCAATGGTTCGAGTGGTGGAGGCTGCCTATGTTGCCTCTCAGGATTAGTTAGCAATTAGTATTTCTTTTAAGGCAATAATCAATTCATTTGATTGATCATCAGTACCGATGGTGATACGCAGAAATTCTTCGATGCGTGGAGACTTGAAGTGACGCACAATAATTCCACGATCGCGTAAGGCCTGATAGAGCCTTACGCCTGAATGCTTCGGATGCCGCGTAAAAATAAAGTTGGCTGTTGATGGCAAGGTATCAAAACCCAGTGAGGCCAGTTCACTTACTAAACGCTCACGAGTTTGAATTACTTTTTTGCTAGTCAATTCCAAATGGGCTTGATCTTGTATTGCGGCAATTGCTCCCGCTTGGGCCAAGCGTCCAAGCGGATAGGAATTAAAGCTATTTTTCACCCGCTCCAGACCTGTAATCAGGTCTGGATGTCCCACTGCAAATCCAACGCGAAGTCCCGCTAGGGCGCGAGACTTGGATAAGGTGTGAACGACCAGGAGGTTTTCTGGGCACGCACTTCCGCGCAGAAGTGAAATGCAAGACTCGGTTCCGTAATCCACATAGGCCTCATCGATCACCACGACTGAATCTGTATTTCGGCGCAGAAGGGTTTCAATATCAGCTTGAGAGATAGCTCGACCAGTTGGGGCATTCGGATTGGGAAAAATAATTCCGCCGTTGGGAGTTTTGAAGTCCTGGGTTTGGATCTCAAAATGTGGGCCTAGGGGCACTGTTTGATAGTCAATGCCAAATAATTTGCAATAGACCGGGTAGAAGCTATAGGTAATGTCCGGAAACTGGACTGGCTTAGCTTGTTTTAGTAGGCCTAAAAATACGTGAGCCAAGACCTCATCAGAACCATTACCTAAAAATACTTGTTTTGGGTCTAGACCGTGCAAATCGGCAATGGCTTTTTTAAGGGCCGCTCCTTCGGGGTCTGGATATAGCCTTAAATCATCTGTGTTTTGCTGATTTATGGCGGCTAGGGCCTTGGGGGATGGGCCATAAGGGCTCTCATTCGTATTGAGTTTTACCAGCCGCACCATTTGCGGTTGCTCCCCAGGGACGTAAGGGGTGAGGGTCTGAACAACGGGGCTCCAAAAGCGGTTCATGAGGGACTCTAGTCAAAAATCAGCAAAAGTGAATAAACGCTAGCAATTAAAATCAGCATTTATACCTGTATTAGGAATGATATTATGAGGCTTCAATCAACACTTCGCCTCGCGGCGCACTGAAGCATGCGGCAAGCCGACGTTACCCGAAACACTTCGGAAACCAAAAT
>NZ_NCJB01000373.1:0-2064 GCF_002282275.1 Polynucleobacter sp. 39-46-10
GGAATTATGGAAAGTTACGCGGCTACTCTAAAGAGGTTGTTGAGTACACCTGGAACCGTATTAATAACGCAAAGGCATATAACGTCTGTAGCAATATGCCTCGTTTCGGGCACTTCAAACTCTTAAATGAGAAGCAAATGCAGGATGTCATGGCATTGCTCTTAGATCCAGAGTCGCCTGTTAACAAGTAATAAAATTAAACAGGCCGAAAGGCCTGTTTTCTTTAGGAAAATACTATGTCTTTAAATCGTCGTGAGTTTTTGCAAGCATTAGCCATCGCCTCTGCAGGTGGAATGAGCTTGCAATCCAATTTTGCTAGTGCACAGACTACAGCGCAAAAATTCTATGATTTGCCGAAGTTTGGTAATGTGCATTTCCTGCACTTCACTGACTGCCACGCACAACTTCTGCCAATCTATTTCCGTGAGCCTAATGTCAACCTTGGTATTGGCGCTCAAGAAGGCAAAACACCTCATTTGGTCGGCGAATATTTTTTAAAGGCGAATGGTATTAAGCCAGGAACACGTGATGCACATGCATTCACATATCTTGATTACGTAGCGGCAGCTCAAAACTATGGCAAGGTTGGTGGCTTTGCTCACATGGCAACCCTTATCAAGCAAATCAAGGCAAGTCGCCCAGGGGCACTCTTGTTAGATGGTGGTGATACTTGGCAAGGCTCAGGCACTTCTCTATGGACTAACGGTCAGGACATGGTTGATGCAGCGCTCCTCTTAGGCGTTGACGTCATGACTCCACACTGGGAGATGACTCTTGGTGAGAAGCGCGTTATGGAGATTGTGAATGGTGACTTCAAAGGCAAGGTGTCCTTTGTAGCCCAAAATATTAAGACTGCAGACTTCGGAGATTCAGTATTTAATCCTTACGTCATGAAGGTGCAGAATGGCATTCAGGTAGCGGTGATTGGCCAAGCCTTTCCGTACACCCCAATTGCTAACCCACGTTACTTCACCCCAGATTGGACGTTTGGTATCCAAGAAGAAAATCTGCAGAAGACAATTAATGAGGTCAAGGCCAAGGGTGCAAAAGTAGTTGTGTTGCTCTCTCATAATGGTATGGACGTTGACTTAAAAATGGCATCCCGCGTTACAGGTTTAGATGCCATTATGGGTGGCCATACTCACGATGGCGTTCCAATTCCAGTCAAGGTCAAGAATTCTGGTGGCGTAACTTTAGTTACCAATGCTGGTTCGAATACTAAATTCTTAGGCGTATTGGACTTTGATGTGAAGGGCGGCAAAGCGGTTGATTTCCGTTACAAACTCTTCCCAATCTTCTCCAATATGATCCCAGCTGATCCTGCAATGAATAAGCTGATTCAAAAAATTAGAGCGCCGTATGAAGCTAAGCTCAACGAAAAATTGGCTACAACAGAAGGTCTCTTGTATCGCCGTGGAAACTTTAATGGTAGCTTTGACCAACTGATCTTGGATGGTCTCATGGCTCAGAAGAATGCGGAGATTGCATTCTCACCAGGTTTCCGTTGGGGAACTAGCTTGCTGCCAGGTCAACCAATTACCCGTGAAAACTTATTGGATCAAACGGCTATTACTTATCCATACACCACGGTTACGAACATGACCGGTGAAATGATCAAGACGATTCTTGAGGATGTAGCGGATAACCTATTTAATCCTGATCCGTATTATCAGCAGGGTGGTGATATGGTTCGTGTCGGCGGCATGCAATACACCATTGATCCGGCTGCATCTGCCGGCAAGCGCATTAGCGATATGCGTCTCAATGGCAAGGACATCGATCCAAGCAAGACCTACAAAGTAGCGGGTTGGGCTCCTGTAAGCGAAGAGGCTAAAAATGCAGGCGGCGAGGCAATTTGGGATGTTATTGAGCGCCATCTACGTGATGTCAAAGTAGTGAAAGCAGTCCAGCTTAATGAACCAATCATTAAAGGCGTTACAAACAATCCTGGCATGGTTGCCCTTAAATAAGAAAGAAGGACTTTCGTGAAAAAATATTTCCCCCTGATAGCATCTTTTTTTATTGGTTTTACCGCACTAGTATCTCAGCAGGTGTTTGCTGCGG
>NZ_NCJB01000374.1:0-2052 GCF_002282275.1 Polynucleobacter sp. 39-46-10
TAACTCCAGCAGCTTTTAGCTTTGCTTCCAGTTGATCGACGCCAGCAATCGAAAAAAATTCATCGTGAAGAGCCCAGTGCGCCAACATTGGTTTTTTAATAGCCGACGCGTCAACATACTCTAGTGGCGGATAACCATACCAAACTACAGTTCCATCACATTCTGGAACGAGGCCGGCAGACAATACAGTGAGGGCTCCGCCCATACAAAAACCCGTAACAGCCACTTTGGCACTGCCAGTTGCTTTGAGATATTGAACGGCACCACGGATATCTTGACTGGCGGCATCGCCAAAATTCAAATCATTCATGAGGTGCTCTGCCTCATTCGCCTCTAAAGCCAACTTGCCACGATAGAGGTCCGGAACCAAGGCGTGATAACCTGCTTTCGCCAAACGATTAGCGACATTCTTAATTTCATCATCTAAACCCCACCACTCCTGAATCACTACTACACCAGGAGCATTTTTTGGATTGGCAGGCTCAACTACATATGCCTCCACTGAAGCGCCATCAGGTCTTTGAAATGTAATCATGACTATCTCCAATCTTTCTTTTAAAAATGAATTAGGCTTACTTCGACTGTTTATCGGTATGAATATATCCCACTAAGCAAAAGGTAAGCAAGCCGCACAGAGCTGCCCCGTAACCAACCAGGTTGTAATGCTCCATCTTCCCATCAGCACTAATAGTCACGACCATACCCGCAAGAACTGAGGCTAGCCCGGATGCAAGCATTTGTACCGAGCCCACCAAACTCATAAACGTACCTCGGACTTTGGCCTCTACTACTTGACTCACTATAGCCATCGCCGGAATCATGCGCCCAGAAACCAGGACAAAAAAGGCGGTGGAGTTAATCAATACCACCCAAAGTGGTACCGGCATGAGATTGGTTGTGACGACCAATGGAATTAAGCTAATCACAGCGAGCACTCTAAAGACCTTGACCTTTCCGT
Organism: Polynucleobacter sp. 39-46-10; assembly: GCF_002282275.1. Taxonomy (NCBI): domain Bacteria; kingdom Pseudomonadati; phylum Pseudomonadota; class Betaproteobacteria; order Burkholderiales; family Burkholderiaceae; genus Polynucleobacter; species Polynucleobacter sp. 39-46-10. Next base: position 959 of record NZ_NCJB01000374.1, read on the forward strand.
AATGGTCGGCCATATGGCCAATTACGCGAGAACTCATGAGTGTTGCAATCCCACCGCAAAGATAAATTAAGGAAATGTAAGAGTTATCAATACCAACATTGGCAGTCAAGTAGAGAGCGATATAGGGGATGACGGAAAATCCGGTCAACATAATAAGCGCCATAAAAACAAATGCTCGCAAGTGCTGATGAGCAAAGAAGATATTACAGATTTGACTAAGGCGACTTCCCTCGTGAGTCAGCCCAAGATGTCCGGTGATCTTAGGAATATTGCGATAGCCGACATACAAAATAAGGCTCGATATCAAAGCAATGAAGATAAACGGCGCACGCCAACCCAAAGATGGAATGTTGTTAGCCAAAAATAAACTGAGCGGAACACCAGCTACTGTCGATATTGAGAATGCTGACATTACAGTGCCCAATGCTTTCCCCCTGCGCTCAAATGGAATGGAATCAGCAACGATCGTTTGCACCAATGAGCCTAGGATGCCTCCAAATGCTCCTGCGAAGGCTCGCGCAATAAAGAGTGAATGGTAATCGGGGGCCAGACCACAAACTAGGGTCGCAATAATAAAACAGGCATACAAACTCAGTAGCAGTACTCTCCGCTCAAATCGATCTACAAAGTAAGTAGCAAAGACTCCTGCAATGGCAGCGGCAAATGTATAAGAGGAAAGCAATAAACCAAACTCATGGGTATTGATATTGAGCTCACGAATAAATTCAGGCCCCAAAGGCATCATGATCATGAAGTCCAGAATATGGGTGAACTGAATTCCGGCTAAGGAGAATAAGAAAAAACGTTCGTTTCTCTTTCCGCCTGGCATGTGATGCTCGGTCAAGGGTTTCTTTACATGATATTGAGGATGTGCCATTATCAAGGCTTACCGATAAAAATGCTGCCTAGTCTTAGCAAGCTTGTCTTAAATAATTTTGGCTAATGCTCACCCCTGATCTAGATATCTATGCTTGAAGCCCTCATTAATTTCCCCATACTTCCTCTTCTAAGGGACGCACTTTGGGGAATAGTCGGTTTAATTGTTATTTTGGTTTTTCATGGCAGCGCTATTAATCACATCTACATGCGATTTG
>NZ_NCJB01000375.1:0-2050 GCF_002282275.1 Polynucleobacter sp. 39-46-10
TCACCAGCTATAAATAGACCGACTACACCGCCGATTGACGCAAAAGGCAAGACCAAAATAATCAAAGCTGCTAATCGTATGGATTTAAATAGCATGAAGAGTAAGAAAAAGATCGCCAAAATAGTCAGCGGAATAATGATCATCAAACGAGCCATAGCGCGTTCCATATTTTCAAACTGGCCACCCCACTCCAGGGTATAACCTTCTGGCAACTCAACCTGCTTAGCAATTAAGCTTTGAGCTTCCTTCACAAATCCACCCAGATCTCGACCATCGACGTTCACGCCAACGACCAAACGACGTTTGCCTGCCTCGCGCGAGATTTGTGCAGGACCATCTACTAAAGAAATCTCCGCTAAGTCACGCATGAGAACTTGAGCGCCATCAGGTGAATGCAAAATAATATTCTCGATAGCATCAACTTTATCTCGATAGGGAGCGGGATAGCGCAACATGAGTGGGAAACGTCTCTCACCTTCATAGACGATGCTAGCCTGCTTACCACCAATTGCTGTTTCAATCACTTCATTTACGTCCGACACATTGATCCCGTAGCGAGCAATGGCATCTCGATCAATTTTGATATTGAGGTAATTTTGTCCAGAGACTTGCTCTATTCGCAAGTCATTGCTGCCCTTCATCTTAGTGAGGATTTGGCTGATTTGCGCTCCTAGCTTTTGCAAGGTCAATAAATCATCTCCAAAAATCTTAATCGCTACTTGCGATCTCACACCTGAAACCATTTCATCAACACGAGCAGCAATCGGCTGTGAAATCGCTAATTCAATACCAGGTAGTGTTTTTAACTTATCGCGAATTTGCTGGGCAATTTCTTCTTGATTTAGGCTGCGATCACCCAAAGGTTTTAAGGTGACGATGGGATCGGATTCATTAGGTTGACCTGGATCTGCAGGTGACTCACCTCTACCTAAACGCGATACCGCCATCTTGACGTCAGGAATTGTCATAATTCTTTTGATTGCCTCAAATTCCAATTTGATCGACTCATCTAAAGAAATATTCGGGGCACGAACAATCACAGGGGTAATAGAGCCTTCCTGCATCACAGGAATAAATGCTTTACCTAAAAGCACAAACCCAACTAAACTCGCGGCCAAAGCGATCAGAGATCTTTTCACGACCAACTTCGGATTGGAAAGACTCCAATGTAGCCAGCGATCATAAGGCGCACGGAGACGAGCAACCAGCTTCGTGTCATCCTCACTACCGCCCTTCAAAATATATGAGCACAATGCTGGCGACAAGGTAAAAGATAGGATCAGTGAGATTGTCAAAGCAATTGCAATAGTGATAGCCATTGGGGCAAACATCTTGCCCTCCATCCCCTCCAAAGAGAGTAGTGGCATAAAGACCAAAATAATGATGCCGACACCAAACAAGACTGGGGTGCCTACTTCAGAGGCAGCCTCCAAAATAATACGATTTTTAGATTCTCCAGCCTTTAGTCGCTCACCTAACTTTGCAAAAGTATTTTCTACAACCACTACCGAACCATCCACCATGATGCCAATCGCAATTGCGAGACCACCTAATGACATCAGATTAGCAGAGATGCCATAACGATTCATAACCAAGAATGTCAGTAGCGGTGTCAAAATCAATGTAGCCACCACAATCAAGGAAGATCGCACATCACCCAGAAACAAGAAGAGCAAAATAATGACCAGGACAACTCCCTCGACCAATACTTTCGCCACATTAAACATGGCCGCATTTACCAAGTCTGTACGATCATAAAATGGCACGATCTGTAGGCCATCGGGGAGTAACTTACCCTCGTTAATTTCTGCTACTTTTAACTTAATCCGATTCACTACTTCTCGAGCATTGCCACCGCGAATCATCTGAATAATGCCCGCTACACTCTCGGTGTAACCATTTTTAATCGCTGCGCCTTGACGAATCTCACTACCGATGGTGACCTCAGCTACGTTCTTCACGTAGACCGGAATGCCTTTGACTTCCTTCAGAATAATTTTGCCAATATCTTCTGGCTTGGTAATTAATCCAACGCCACGAATGAGGTAGC
>NZ_NCJB01000376.1:0-2045 GCF_002282275.1 Polynucleobacter sp. 39-46-10
TACCTACCCCACCTTTTTGGTTGGTCACCAGTATCTTAATAGCTTCATGATTTTGCATATTCATTTTTTACGCTATTTAAAATTTAAGTATTGTCTAAACCAACATTGGGTAAAAGATTGGCATCAGCAATCTTAGAAAGCTTGCCACTCAATCTAGCACCATGCTCAATTCCAATTTGGGCATATACGATATCGCCATGCACGTCAGCGCCACTATGCAACTCAACACGCTCTGAGGCATGCACATTGCCCTCCACGCGCCCTGCAACCAACACGCGTACACCAAATATATTGCCCTGTACTAAACCCGTTTTACCAAGCGCAATACAAACATCAGCGCCATACTTCGTCTCAACATCGCCAATAATGGTACCGTCAATCCGCAAACTCTTGGTGGCAACAATCTTTCCGAAAATTTCTAAATCGGGGCCGATGATGGATCCAAAAGTTTCCCTTGATGGATCCAGCAGTCTGATTGCATGACTTTGTTTAAAGGCCATGTCACATTACTAGCACTTGATGAACTTTCCAGACACCTTGCCACCGCGCTGAATATGAATGTATTTGTAACTAATCGTTCCATCAACATGCGCGAGAGGTCCAACATTCAGATCTTCGCAATTAACTTCGCCTTTCAACTGCCCTTTAATTACCAGTTGATCAGAATTTAATTCCCCATCAACCTGACCGCTAGCATCGATCAACACTGACTTTGCAGTAATTTTTCCACGCACAGTGCCCGCAATATTCAAGATACCATCTGAAGTAATCGTACCCTCAAAAGTAAAACCTTCGCTAATAATGGACGGCTTAGAAATACCAGGGCGACTTGAGGACTCATTGCGCACGGCCTCATAGGCTGATGTTGAAACCGCTACTGACTCTTCAACTGCAGAAGCATCAGAATAATTCTCAACTTGCTCATCAGCAATTTTGTCTTCACTGTTATCGGGTGTTGAGTTTTTAGAAAAAATAGACATCGTGATTTAGCTCAAAAAAATTAGGAATGTGGATTGAGATTATGTAGGTCGCCATGTAAATGGCCGCCTTTTTCAATTTCAATTTCGGAGTAATGAATAGATCCAGTTACTTTTCCAGTGGAGCGAATAATTAGGCTACGTGTTGAGGATACAAACTCATTCGCTTCGCCACGGATATCAATAGACTCTCCGGAGAGTTTTCCATGCACGACACCAGTTGCCTCGATGAGGATTTGCTTGGCAGTCAATTCACCTTCTACTACTCCAGAAATGGAAGCAATATCGGGAACCTCAAAATTTCCTTTGAGAACCACGCCCTCGCCAACGAATAAACAACCTAGTTGATTTACTTCAGCCATACTTAGCACTCCTTAGCGCGCATTATCATTAATAAAGATTTAGGCAATTCTATCAGCTGAACGCTACTTTTGGGCTTTAAAATGCACTATTTGCTAATAAATTCATTATTTCTAACTCGATTATATAAAAGCCAGTAATTCTCAAAAAATCAGTATTTATTTGCTTAACGGTTTTTTTAATAAATCCACTTAATCCGTTGTGGGCAAAGTGGGTTTTTATCTCCAATGACAACGTCGGCAATGCCTATTACTACGAAGACACCAAGACTGTCAGGGATAGTGCAGCCAGTGAGGTCAGCACTTGGCAGCTTATTAGCTACAACGAAGCATTGACCGCGCCCAATGGCGCCCTAACGCAGTCAGTAATTCAAGATATATCGTATTTTTGCAAAACCGGCTACGAGAGCTATAAGCAGTTTTACATAGGGTATTACTCTGGAACCGGGGGATCCGGCGTCAGTGTCGAGCAACTAGATACCTCAGGATCACAATGGGACAGGGTCATTCCAGATACGATGAGCTATGTGCTCTATCAATTTTTTTGCGTCCCCCCAAGCCCATAAAAAAGCCACCACTTAGTCTGCAACTTACTGTTTCACATCCGATCCCTGCTCAGTTTTGCCAGAATCGCTCGCAGATGGCTTCGCAAAGTAGCTCATTGGGAAGGTGGACTCAGTGCCGTAAGGCCCTTTAATCCAGATTTGAA
>NZ_NCJB01000377.1:0-2039 GCF_002282275.1 Polynucleobacter sp. 39-46-10
GCAAATATAAATAAGCCAAACATACCGTAAATGATGGATGGCACGGCGGCGAGTAACTCAACAGCAGTACCCAGCGGTCTACGAAGGGCAGCTGGGCAAAGTTCAGTTAGAAATACAGCAATACCAAAACTTAATGGTACGGCGATGAGCAAGGCAATTAAAGAGGTTACTAAGGTGCCATAGATGGCAATAAGGCCACCGAATTCACCGTTAATGATGTCCCACTCTTTAGTAAAGAAAAAGCTAACACCAAACTTATCTAAAGCAGGCCAAGCATTAATAACCAGAGAAATAATAATTCCGAGTAATGCAATCAAAACTGATAAGGCAAAAAATTGCGTTATGCCATGAAATAGAAAATCTTGAATACGTTGCAGCTTAGCAATACGCAGAGCCTGGGGCGTTGGTGCTGAGTGTGACTGTGTTGATTCAATCATATTTGGACTTCATTTAATGTTGAAACAGCCCCAACCAAAGTTGGAGCTGTTTCAGTGTTGAGATTAAACAATCAATCTAACAAATTACTTAGCAATATTGGACCAAACACTCTTACGAATATAGTCTGTAGTTGCATCAGGCATTGGTACATAGTCAAGCTCAAGAGCCATTTGCTTACCTTCTTTGAATGCGAAGTCAAAGAACTTCAACACTTCAGCAGAGTTTGCTTTTTTCTCTGGGTTTTTGTACATCAAAATGAATGATGCGCCTGTGATTGGCCAAGACTGCGCGCCAGGAGCATTGGTAATAAATGTTCCCATACCCGGAACTTTAGACCAATCTGTACCAGCTGAAGCCGCGGCAAATGTCTTGTCATCAGGCAACACATAGTTACCATCTTTATTTTTCATAGAGATAGTAGTCATTTTGTTTTTCTTAGCATATGCATACTCCACATAGCCAACTGAGTTTTTAACACGGTTAACGTTAGCTGCAACACCTTCGTTACCTTTACCACCAACAGAAGAAGCAGCAGGCCACTTAACAGCAGCACCAGCACCAACAGCATCCTTCCAGAGTGAGCTAACTTTTGCTAAGTAGTCAGTGAAAATGGCAGTTGTACCAGAGCCATCAGCACGGTGAACCACAGTGATATCACCAGTAGGGATCTTCACGCCTGGGTTCATGATAGCGATACGCTTGTCATTCCAGTTGGTAATGTTGCCTTGGAAAATATCAGCCAATGTTGGGCCATCTAATTTGAGTTCGCCTGGCTTAACACCATCTACGTTCATAACAGGAACTACGCCACCAATAATTGCTGGGAATTGAACCAAACCTTCTTTTTCCAAATCTTCAAACTTGACTGGAGCATCTGAAGCGCCAAAGTCAACTGTCTTTGCTTTGATCTGCTTGATACCACCAGAAGAACCGATAGACTGATAATTTAAGCTAGTACCGGTTTTAGATTTGTAAGCCTCAGCCCATTTAGCATAGATTGGGTATGGGAATGTTGCGCCAGCGCCAGTCATTTCGGCAGCAAAGGCAACTGGAGCTACAGAAATCGCACCAATAACTAGTGCTTTTTTCAAGAATGATTTCATGTGGAGTAATCCTCGTTTAGTTCACGCAACATTGCGATAACTAAACAATACGGATTGAGTATGACTCTTTTATGACACTGAATCTACTTAAAAATATCTCAATAAATTCAGATACTTAGGCAGATGGGATCAAGTTAGCAATACTCTTAGCGGCACTAAGGGCAATAGCGTCATCATTGGCTTCGACCATCACTCTAAGGACAGGCTCAGTACCGGAAGCCCTAATCAGTACCCTGCCCGTACCTTTGAGCTCTGTTTCTACTTGAGAAATCTGGGATTTAAGAGCGCTGTCCGCCTTCCAGTCGTACCCCGCCTTAAATTTAATATTGAGAAGCACTTGGGGGAAGATTTTTACGGAATCCAGTAGTTGAGCAAGGCTCTTCTTGGCCTGACTCATAGCGGCCAGGACCTGCAATGCGGCAATGGTGCCATCCCCAGTAGAGTGCCGATCTAAACACAGGAGATGACCGGATCCCTCGCCACCAATGATCCACCCTT
>NZ_NCJB01000378.1:0-463 GCF_002282275.1 Polynucleobacter sp. 39-46-10
TAACGGTGTCTAGGTCTACATAAACTACCATGACCTCATTCGATCCCAATTCTTTCCACTCGGCGAAGCTGCTAGAGAATGGCAGCAAGGAGAGGGAAGTAAAAATAGTGAGTGCGTGTAATTTTTTCATGTTCAGTAGCAATATCGATTAATCGGTTAAACCCGAACTGGGTCTGAAGACTTTATTCTAAACTCCCCAGCTTATTTTTCCTTAATATTCAGATCCAGTTGCCGGCGAATTATTTTGGGCTTCATTTGCAGTGGGAGATATTCATTTTGAGCCCAAAGTCCACTCATATTCCGATAGAGCTTGCTTTGCACCCAGCCAGATTGTCCAGTTTGATAGATAAAGAGAGATTGCTCTAAATCGGATAAATCAAAGAGCGTCCTAAGACTAGGGGCCTGCTTGGTTTCAAAAGGGTTGTCAGCCCTCAGAAGCTCGAGGCGCCCCACATTGATGCTA
>NZ_NCJB01000378.1:494-2533 GCF_002282275.1 Polynucleobacter sp. 39-46-10
CCTAGGAAGGGGACTTTGCTGAAGGGGCGGTGCTCTGAGACGGCTATGTGCGCATTTCCCCAGACCCAATTTTTAGGGTTATCGCCAAATTGGGCGCTGAGTTGCTCGAGTGCATTATCAAATGCTGCATTAGAAGCCTCTGCACAAGTTTCAATTTTTTCAGTTTGGGGATCGTTGCACCAAGGACTATCAGGATTTTGTAATTGCAAAATCAAGGGTTGCCTAAAGTTACGCGCCCCATAATTTTCAGTAAACAAATAAGCCAAACGTGAAAAGAGTTTTCTTGATAACTGATCAGCCCAGGCGTTAAAGATGAGTGCACCAGCACTATCAATTTTCATATCGCCATCAAAGTTTCTACTGAGTTCAATAGCTTGTTGCGCGAGAGGATGTTTTGATTGGGCAGACTTAAATAATTCCAATAATGGTGTGGCACCCAAAGAGTGGGTATCTGCTTGCATTGACTTCATGGATGGGAGGTCATGCATTGACTTACCTTTAATGAGCTCCACAATTCTGTCGTAGCGGGTTGGCAAATCCCAGTCTCCAGTCAGTGGGTTCGGATCATTGCTGGACAATATTTTTTGGTTAGCAGTGGCTATCCAGTTTGTATCTGGGTTGTTGCTACTGGGCAGTTGATCAAAAGGGACGTACCCGGTCCAGTCATATTGTTTTTCCCAGCTCAGTGCCGGTGCTACTCCATATAGTCCCTGGTGTAATGTTCGCTTAGGAGCAACACCAGCTGTCTGAAGTGAAATATTTCCATCTACATCTGCCATTACAACGTTTTGCATGGGGGCATAGTTTTTGCGGAGGGCTTGCTTGAATGTGTCCAAGTCTTTGGCGTGATTCATATCAATCAAACCATCAACAGATTGATTCTCGATGTCCAGGGCAGTCCATCGCAAGCTCAGGGCAAAACGATCAGTATCAATAGCACGTTTGGCTCGAGCATAGGATTCTGAAATCACTGGGCCATGTCGAGTCTCTTTGACCAAAAAGCGAAGAGGGAGCTGGCCTTTGATGTCAATGATTTCTTGGCGGACCTTAAAAGGAAGTGGTCCCTCGGGCCCACGATAGACACCAGGATTTTTTGGGTCTAATTGCTCAATATATAAATCCTGAACATCTGGACCTGTATTGGTAAAGCTCCAAGCAAACTTATCAGTTCTACCTAGTACTACTGCGGGAATACCGGGTAGGGTGGCGCCAATCACATTGAGACCTGGAGCCTCCATGTGAGCCATATACCAAATCGCCGGGGCTGATAAGCCTAGATGTGGATCATTCGCAAGCAAAGGCTTGCCAGAAGCCGTGAGTTTCCCACTGAGTGCCCAGTTATTAGAGCCAATGCCATCCTTGCCACCTGGCACTTCAGTGATGGCTAATTCTGTTGCAGGCAGCTTCTTCGACTTTTGATCGCGCGCGTGTGGATTCGGATTAAAAACATTGATGTCCCGATACATTTTGGCGAAGTCAACGTTGCTCACGGGATCAGCTGGTGTATATGCTGGCATTACTTCCCACACTTGTTGGGTTGTTAAGAATTGCGAAAGTTCAAGGCGTTGCAATTCTTTATGCCAATTACCACCGAGATCAAGTGCCATCATCAACATCCATGCCACGCTATCCGTGGGGGACCAGTGACCTGGTTTGGATCCAGTTAAATAGTATTCAACCGGTAGAGCCCAACCCAAGTAGGTATTGCCAGCGTTGACCCCATCCGCATAGGATTGCAGTAATCGCTTAGTGGCAATCGGGTAGCGATCAAATTGCTTTTCGGCTGCATGCTTAATTCCTAGGGTTCGAATAAAGCGATCAATTGCTACAGTTTCATTGCCTAGAATTTCAGAAAGCCGACCGCTGGATAGTCGGCGGTTAATTTCCATTTGCCAAGAACGTTCGCTAGCATGTAAATAGCCCAAAGCAAAGAGTGCATCACTCGAGCTCTTTGCCTGGATATGTGGAATATCACTCTCATCAAAGCTAATCGCAACGGAATTTCCAAGGGTTTTTATGATCCGCTTGCCAGAGGGGTT
>NZ_NCJB01000043.1:0-14711 GCF_002282275.1 Polynucleobacter sp. 39-46-10
GCACTACTAAGAGCACTACTCAGGACAAAAAACATTATGTAGCGATGATTGGTGATGGTGTGAATGATGCGCCTGCATTGGCGATGGCAGATGTTGGCATGGCAATGTCTACTGGCACTGATGTAGCAATGCAAGCTGCTGGAATTACATTGATGCGCGGAGATCCCACTCTAGTAGCCGATGCGATTGATATCTCCAAGAAAACTTGGGACAAGATTCGTCAAAATTTATTTTGGGCATTTGGATTTAATACGATCGGTATACCGATGGCAGCTTTGGGTTACCTATCGCCCATGCTAGCCGGCAGTGCGATGGCACTCTCTAGTTTCTGCGTATTGAGCAACGCTCTTCTCTTGAAGCGCTGGCACCCCAAGCACGCTTGAGTTATTTCGGATTCTTGCGAACTAACTCAATGTCACCGTAGAGGGCACGAGTCTCCGATTTAGTATTGTCGGTATCAGTCAGAAGCGCAATGCCGATGACATTGCCTGCCGCCTCACCATAAGCCAGCTTATAGTCCGCCGCTAGATCTCGCTCATGTTTTTTCCACTCACCCAAACCTTCCCAGCCAGAGTCAACCACAATCATCTTTACTCGAGACGTGTGCGCATTGTTCAAAACGGTATTGACTGAATTCTTACCTGACCATACATACATTACTGTGGCGTAAGGCATCTCTTGGCCACTGATTAAGCTGGCCATCTCAAAGGTCAGCTTTTCTTTTAGAGGCAGCTTTGACTTATTGCCATCGAAGGCTACCAAGATGCGCAGTGGTGCATCGTCATGCTGACTTTCTGCATTATCCGCTTGCGGTATGGCCCCTACCGCCCTCCACTCCCATTGCAGCCATAAGTTTTGAGCTGAACGGGGCCGAAGTTTTACTGCAAGCCCAGAAGCTGAAGTTTTGGAATTGGCTGCAAGCACTGTTCGACCTTGATATTTCTCAAGCCGGTAAATAGTGTTCTTTTTATAAGGTGCTATGCGATAGAAATGCCAACCATTTGGCATCCCATCGCGCGGCTTCTCAGCAGAGAATTTCGGCAAATCCTCCTGGGCTGGCAACTGGTCGGCATTAAATGCTTGTCCAGCCTCATTCTCGATTGAATTACCAGTGAGCCCTGCGCAACCGGCTAGAGCGATGGCTGTAGCAGGCAACAACAGCAGGGATCGAAAGCGGTTTTTTGTGAGCATCTCCTGAATTGTCCCAAAGAATGGGGTGCTAAGTCTAAAATCGTGCAATGCGCCATCAATCACACTCAAGCTGGGCCGTCATCAGCATCTGCATTGCTGCGGTGGTGCATTTTGCCCTTGGCTTCTCAATTGAGTTTTCTGTCGATGAAGCTCATTACGCCTTATATGCAAAGCATCTTGCTTGGAGTTATTTTGATCACCCACCATTAGTGGGTTGGATCCAGTGGCCACTAGTTGCCCTGACCTCATCCGAGGGAATCATTCGCCTAGTTCCAGAATTGCTTTGGGTGCTTTCTGCTTTCTTGGTCTATCAAGTGACAGTAGAAATTCATCGCTTGATACAGGGGCGTCATGCGGGCTACCTCACTACTACCCTTCCTTCAGCAAACCTGTGTGGACTCATGGCTGTTTTAGCAATCATTGCAGCCCCACTGCCCCATGTTTTAGCAATTGGTCTATTACCAGACACGCTACTTGCCCCCTTAAGCCTTGGTTTGATGTTGATGGCTTTGCGCTGGACCCGAAAAGATCACTTCTTGCTTGCTGACTGGGTGATCACCGGCTCCATACTGGGCTTGGCAGGGCTTAGCAAATACACCGCTGCATTTACCGCATTTGCCTTGCTCTTTGTTTTCTTGGCCTCACCGAAGAAAGCCTGGATCAGTAAAGCGGGTTTCTGGATAGCTGCAGTAATCGCCTTACTCTTCATTAGCCCAGTGCTGTATTGGAACTGGATCAATGATTGGATCTCGTTCAAATATCAAATTGCTCATGGTAGTGGTGGCACTTGGGCATGGCGTAGGGTCGGCGCTTTTATCGGTATTCAGATTGTGTGCTTTGGACCTCTATTACTTTTAGGCGTCTATACATTCATTAAGAACTGCCTCCACTCACAGAAGGCCATTCTCATTGCCTTACTGAGCTTCTTCGTCATTCCCTTTGCGATTTTTGCATCGCTGTCTGGAGGCGGCAGCCTACCCCACTGGACCACACCCGCGTGGTTTTGCCTGGCGCCATTTGCTGGCATTGGTCTAGCTAAGGCATGGGCTTTACAACATCGCATGGCAATTCGTATTTTGCTTACTGGGCAATTGCTCATTTGCTTGCTGGGCTTTGGCTATGTTTTAGCGGGAGGGGTGAATACTGCTGCCATCAAGTCCAATCCAATTGCGGACCTCTATGGCTGGAAGATTGCCGGAGAAAAAGCAGCTCAGTTAGCTCAGGCCACCAAGGCAAACGGTATTGCAGTACAAAACTGGACTTTAGGTAGTCGCGCCGCTTGGTATGCCCTACCCCTTCCAGTCTTTGTGCTGGACCAACGGCGGGACCAGTTTGACCTTTGGTTTGGGCAATTACCAGTCGGAGCAAGCGTTGTACTCATCAATTGGTCGGGAATGGCTTTTAAGCCTCCTTTAGGCGGCGATCTCGCCTTTGAGCTATGCGAACCCCTAGACAGCCAAGAAATCATCCGGTTTGGGCAGGTTTTATCCAAGTTTGACTTCAGCCTCTGTCGCAACTGGCAGGATGCTGGTACAGCACATTAATTCCTAAAATTCAATACCTTAGGAGTCATAGGCATTATCCTTACGCCTATGAGTTCACAACCCCAAGCCACCCCAAAAGCCACATCTGGGTGGAAAGCAATCCTCAAGCGGGCTTGGCCCACGATTCGTATTTTGTTGTCTGTCGCCCTCCTCTGGAAAGCAACCAGCGGAATTGATTGGCACGCACTCCTAGATTCCGATATTCAAATGCAGCCTTGGTGGTTTTTAGTCGCAGGATTCACAATGCTCTCAGCGTTTGTTTGCGGTGGTCTGCGCTGGGGATTTTTAATGCGTAAAGTTGGATTTCAGGGAAGTATGACCAATTTTGTCGCACTCTACTTTGCTGGCGGATTGATCAACCAAGGATTGCCGAGCACACTTGGTGGTGACAGCTATCGCGCTATTACTGCAACCCATTTAAATAGTAGCGGCAAGTTGACCGAAGAAAAAGAGTTGAGTGAGGAGCTTCATCACTCCGTTGACCTAGAGCATGCCACCCCTAAACTGCGTCTGAGTTTTTCCATGGTTCTAGTCGACCGACTACTTGGCTTGGCTGGAAACAATTTGCTCGGTGGGCTTGGCCTCATTCTGGGTGGTGCCACTTTGGCTACCTGGGGAATAGACTTGGGTTATGCCGTTACTGGCGTCATGATTTTTGCTGGCCTGCTGATTACTGCAATTTTGGCCTGGGGTCCTAGCTGCAATTTGCTGCAAAAACTATTAGACCGCCTACAAATGAATCATGCTCTACCTGGTATCAAGCTGGCCTTTTCTTGGCCTATGAATATGGCTCAAGCTGCATTTGCAATTGGCATTCATTCCCTCACTATTTTGACGCTGCTCTTCTGCCTCAAGGCTTATGGGGTCGATGCTCCTATTGAAGCCCTCATGATTGGCTTGCCTGCACTCAGCCTCTTATTAATGCTACCGATCAGCATCTCCGGCTGGGGCTTGCGTGAAGCCACACTCTCTTCAGTACTGGCGTTGTGGGGTGTTAGCCCCTCTATGACCGTACTAGCATCCATTAGCTACGGCGCAATTACCGTGTTATCGGTATTGCCTGGCGCTTACTTTTTATTAAAACGGAAGTAATTCTTTTAGAGCCACACTATGAGTATTAGCGTTAACACCATGCGTGCCATCGACCATTGGGTTGGAGTCCCCCTCTGCGCGGTAGCAAGTCCGATAGTTGCTCTGATTGATGGCATTAAGAATATATTTAGCCCCAGTCAAGACGCGCCGCGTAAGCTACTTTTTATTGAATTATCAGAAATGGGTAGTGCGATTTTGGTAGACCCAGCCATGCGTAACGCCCAGGCTCGTGGTGCTGAACTGTTTTTCCTGATCTTTAAAAGCAATCGCGCCAGTCTCACTTTATTAAATACCGTTAAGCCTGAGAATATTTTCACAATTGACTCTTCAAGCTTGGGCGGCCTAATCAAAGACACGCTCAAATTTTTACTACTGGCTCGCAAGCACCGCATCGATACCGTCATTGATTTGGAATTATTTTCTCGCTTTACCGCATTACTTACCGGCCTTTGTGGTGCACGTTGCCGCGTGGGTTATCACATTTTTCATGGTGAAGGCTTGTGGCGTGGCTTTATGTTGACTCGCAAAGTCCATTACAACCCACACATTCACATTACTAAGAATTTCCTATCCCTTATTCATGCGGCATTTGCTAAAGAGATTGAAGTGCCGTTTAGCAAAATACATATTGCTGATTCAGAAGTTCGTTTGGAACAAGCGGTAATTGATCCAGTCGTATTGAACAAAGTTCGCGAGCGCATTGAGAAACTCAGTGAGACTTTTGGCATTCAATTTAAGCAAGGTAAGCAACGCCTCATTTTGGTAAATCCCAATGCAAGCGACTTATTGCCGCAAAGGCGCTGGGCACAGCAACGCTTCTCCGAACTCATTCAAGGATTGAGCCAGCTGTATCCAAATGATCTCATTCTGATCACCGGCTCCCCAGCTGAATTTGAGTATGTTGAAAAAGTACGCTCAGTTGCCAATGTCAAAAATGCGTTGAACTTTGCAGGCCAAGTAAGCTTCGCAGAATTGCCGCCGCTCTACACGCTATCTGATGTGATGGTGACCAACGATTCCGGGCCTGGTCATTTTTCTGCTGTTACTCCGCTGCGCACAGTCGTCCTGTTCGGGCCAGAAACCCCGGCACTCTATGGTTCTGTTGGTAAATCAATTTCGATTACCGCTAATCTAGCATGCTCCCCGTGTGTCAGCGCAGCCAATCATCGCAAGACACCTTGCCATGACAATGTCTGTATGCAAGCCATTACCGTCCCTCAAGTATTAGAGAAGATGGTGCATCAACTCAATGAAGTCGATCAAGGGCAAGTACGTTAATTGGCATGACTGAGCAGCGTAAATCGACTTTAACAATTGCATCAATTTGGGTTTGGTGTGTTCCACTGCTGCCCCTGGGTTTAGCAATCACCATTTACTTTGGTGAATTACAGACGCCAACGTTTTTATTCATCAATCGTTATACGCAGATTTTTCCTGACACCCTATGGACTTGGCTTACCTTGATTGGCAATGGCTGGGGCAGCTTTGCTCTATGCTTTCCACTCTTACTGTTAGCACCTCGATTACTCTGTGCTGGACTATTGGCATCTCTGATTGGTGGTGCCGTCAGTCAAATCATTAAACCATTTTTGAATTTACCGCGACCCGCTGGAGTGCTTTCTTTAGAGGATTTTTACCGAATTGGTGAGCCTTTGTTGCACAGAGCCATGCCCTCTGGACATACGCTCACTGCTTTTGCTGTGGCTTCTGGAATCTACTTTGCTAGTGATCGAGATAAAAGAAGCTCTTTATGGTGGATCTTCATCATCGCTGGCTTTGCCGGCATCTCTCGAAATGCACTTGGTGCTCACTGGCTCACCGATGTTCTAGTAGGTTGCGCTATTGGCCTATGGTCTGGAATGCTTGGAGCAGGATTAGCTAGACTTATTCCGGAAGCGCAACTAGTCGCCAATAAGATTGGGCCGCGCTTACTTGCCCTCGGTGGTCTCGCAACCATCTACGTACTGCTCACACAAACCCTAGACTCAACCCTCAATCAATCCTTACAGTATGCTTGTGTGGCATTAATCAGCATTACCTTAGCTTTATTTATTAAAGCGCAAAAACCGAGGGCTATATAAAGATGTTTAGCTATCGCCATGCTTTCCATGCAGGTAGTCATGCCGATATTTTGAAACATCTCGTAATGATTCATTTGGTGGAGTATCTCCAAGAAAAACCGGGGGCTCTGACTATTGTCGATACCCATGCAGGTGCTGGCATCTACAGTCTGATTGATGGCTTTGCAACAATCAGCAATGAGGCAGATCAAGGCATTCACCGTTTGGCTAAATTTGCGCAGACTAACTCCGTAAGCCCTGGCATTTCCAATTTTCTCGAGTACATTCAGGCAGAGAATGCTGTCGATGAGATTACGATCTATCCTGGCTCACCATTTATTTTGGCTCGATTACTCAGAACGCAAGACCGTCTGAAACTCTTTGAGTTGCACCCGAAAGAGATTGATATCTTGCGCCACAACATCAGCGAGCTCAAGCAAGCAAAGCAAATTGACATCTATGCAGAGGATAGCTTTGCAAGACTAAAGGGCTTGATGCCACCACCTAGTAGGCGTGGACTTGTTTTAATTGATCCCTCTTACGAAGATAAGCAGGACTATCGTTATCTCGAAACTACGATGGAGGAAGCGCTACATCGTTTCGCCACCGGATGCTATGCAATCTGGTACCCATGCCTTTCCCGAAGAGAATCAGCAGGTCTACCTGATCATCTGAAAAAGATTGCGGCAGCCCATAAACGCTCTTGGTTACATATTGAGCTGCGGGTTGAGAATGCCCCTAAAGAGCGTCGGCTTCAGGCTAGCGGCATGTTCATCATCAACCCACCCTGGACTTTAGAAAAGCAATTAAATGAAAGTCTGCCTATTCTTGTGAAAGCGCTAGGGCAAGATGGTGGTGCCAGGTTTGTATTAAAGGGTTTTGAGGCTTAATCCAGGACCTTAATCCTGCACTTGAATCATCACTTCGTTACGACGCATGAAAGGCAGAGTCCAGGGTGGGTTATAGCGAGCAAACTGAGGTTCACCAGTTGGCTTTAAATTCTTCAGCTTGATCCAATCCCGCAATGCCTGAGTTTTTTCTTGCACCTTCTCTTCGTTGTAAAACCCTGAAAAGGTAATTACCGCTCTTTTCTCTGCAGGTACTTCTCTTATTTTGACTTTTGGATCTAAGGGTTTTGGCAGGCTAGCTAAGGTGTACTCCGCAGGCATCACAAACGACACCATCCATTGATTGCCTGCATTGTCGGGGGACTTGCTGCTCTCAATTCCTACGGGGGCAGTCATCGCAATCTTTGCACCCTCATTTTGATCACTGGATTCAATGCCGACAGGTGTGGTCATCGCAATTTTTTCAGATACCTGATTTTTTCCAAAGATATAGGCGGCAATTAAGCGAAATCCTTGACTAGAGGCAGCATCTAAATCACCGTCTACTTTGACCTCTGCCACAATGAGGGGTGCATAGGCACGCAATTCAAATGGTTCTGATTTCTCGAGAAGAGTATATTTTGGTTCTTCGGTTGCCATTGCAGCGCTCGCAATCAATATGCTAGTTAGAAATGCCAATACTCGCAAAGGGAATTCATTCATGGTGAGGTTTACTACCACTGAGACTGAATAGTAAATCCTGAGACACTATGTTCAACGTGCGCTTGCGCACCCACTGGCAAAGTCATCTTCTCGGCTTGGTGCCCAAAGGGCAAGCCGGTCAAGATGGGAATACAGTCAGGAAGGCGCTTGCCAATAGCCTCGATCGCGCTTTCTAGTGTGTAACCACGATCATTGTCATACAGGCGATAGGCTGAGAATCCGCCCAAGAGGATAGCGCTTTGATTACTCAATATGCCAGCATCTAATAATTGCATCAACATCCGCTCAATCCGATAAGGATGTTCATTCACATCCTCTAGAAACAAAATCCCGCCTTGAGTTTGCTGTTTACTTGGCAAGTAAGGTGTGCCAACTAGACCTGCAAGTACCGTTAAGTTTCCACCCCAAAGCATTCCCGATACTTGGCCTGCGGCAGACTTTTTTAAGAAGGCTTGATTGGCCTCAATAGTGCAATCTAATTTACGTTCGTTTATGGCTTTTTGAAAATGCGTCCACATGAATGCATTGGGAATAGCGCTGTCACCCTGTTCACCCTGACAAGCAAAATCAAAATTCAGCATGGGGCCTGCCAAAGTGACCGCACCAGTTTTTGCCAACAAACCCAACTGGAAGACTGTGAAATCACTATGTCCACAAATCTGTAGGCCGTCTTTAATAGCGCTGGCAATCGCATCCCACTCAATATCTGGAAGTAGGCGAAGTAATCCATAGCCACCGCGCATTGCCACAACAGCAATCTCGGGGGAGAGCTCAGCAAGTTGATTCATTTCAGCCAAACGCTCAGCATCAGAGCCAGCAAAACGTTGCTCGATTCGGTTTACACAAGCAATATTGAGAACCTCGATGCCTTGCTGTTTGAGCCACTCGATTCCAGCCAATGGACTGCGAGGATCTAGACTAGCTCCTGAAGGAGCAATCAAATGAATTTGCTTCAACGCCGCTCCTTAAAAAAATTGCGCAGTACCTGACCGCACTCTTCGCTCATGATGCCACCTTCAACTTGGGTCTGGTGGTTAATCTGCTTTTCTGAGAATACATTGAGTACACTGCCTGCAGCACCCGTTTTAGGATCCGCGGCACCAAATACAACACGATCAACCCGAGCATGAAGCATCGCTCCAGCACACATGGTGCAGGGCTCAAGCGTGACATAGAGAGTAGTACCGGGTAATCGATAGTTAGATTCATTTGAAGCGGCAACGCGCAAGGCCATCATCTCAGCATGGGCGCTAGGGTCACTGTTGCTAATTGGCCGATTAAAACCAGTTGAGATAACTTGACCATCTCGCACCAATACTGCGCCGACCGGCACTTCGCCGGCGACTGCAGCGAGCTTGGCTTGATCCAAAGCTTGCTGCATAAATTGGCGATCAAGCTCTGCTTGCATATCGCTTCTTAAGAGTGAGAAACGTCAGCCCAACAATTGGGGGTTTCATAAAGACGAATAGATGCCAGCTTGAGTCGACCATCGAAGGCTTTTTCAAAAATAGGTTGCAATACTCTGAAGGCGGCGCTAGCTAAGTTCTCAACAGTAGGAACATGCTCCATGACTACCGTCTTGTGATTCGGAATGGAATTTAAATAATCCACTAATCCAGCATCTTCTTTGGCCACTAAAAATGCATGGTCCCAAGGCTCCACTACGTATTGATTAGTAAGGCGCTTAATATCCCCAAAATCTAAGACCATGCCATCATCTGCTTTACCCGGATGGTCAGCAATGACACCAGTGAGCGTGACTTCAATTGCATAACGATGACCATGTAGATGACGGCACTGCCCATCATGGTTCGGAATGCGATGTCCTGAATCAAACTCAAGTCGACGGGTAATGAAGATAGCTTCTTGCTTAGTGGTCATGATTACTTTTCTAAATACTTAAATATCGCTTGGTGGAGCTACTATCGAATACCGATCATTTTATGGGTCTGAACACTCAAACGCCATAAAGGTCGCTTTTGACATAGGCGTACTGCTAATGCGAGGTTTTCTTCTAGGTTTGGACCATCCATGGCCTGCAAGAAGCGATTGCGATAATCCATCTTCTCAAATCGGGCCAATAAATTCTCAAGGGAACTATGGCCTTGCTGAGGAATCACTACCTTAATCTCATCAGCCTGCAATACCACCAACTCAGAACCAGTCTTAGGGCTCACACATATCCAATCAACACCCTTAGGAACCTTGATAGTTCCGTTGGTCTCAATGGCAACAGCAAAGCCTTTGGCGTGTAAAGCATCAATTAAGTTGGTATCGAGTTGCAGCAGTGGCTCGCCACCAGTAAAAACGACATAACGCTGTTGTGGTCCCGCTGAGGTACTGTTCCAGACCTCCTCGATGGTGTCCGCCAACAGGGAGGCGGTTTCAAACTTACCGCCACCTACGCCATCAATTCCGACAAAGTCGGTATCGCAAAATTGGCAAACTGCAGTAGCGCGATCTTCTTCGCGACCGCTCCAGAGATTGCAGCCGGCAAAGCGACAAAATACAGCCGCACGACCAGCGTGGGCGCCTTCACCCTGAAGGGTTGGAAAGAGTTCTTTTACGGTATACATAGCTATGTACTGATTTTAAGCGCTTTACTTACTTCCAGGACACAAGCTCCCACTCTAAGTAGTCTTCCCAAAGGGCATTGCTCCAAAACATACCAGCCCATAGATAGCGTCCATAGCCACGTCTGATAACCCAACGACCGATTTCTGGGGAAAACCAAACATCTTCTTGACGATAGTTAGCTATCCGAGAGAAGTCATTGCTGGAGAAGAATGGCGCCTCATTTTGATACTTCAAGACCGGAAATTGCCCGGCGGGCACGCCGACACCCTCCCACTGAAGCGCCGTTACATTTAATCCCCAGTAATAGTCGTTGTCGGGATAGCCGACCACTTGATAGCGATCGCGATAGAAACTAGACCATCCTGGGACGAGTTGCTCCGGCCATAAGGGGATCGACTTCAAAAACTTTTGAGGGGGGTTCCAATGGGGATCCTGCAAGACATAACCCCAAGGCTGCTGGATTTCATCGGGGAGCGGCCCTGCTTTTAGCCCACTTCGCTCAATGCGAATCTGGGGTCCAACAGAAACCACCCTCTCAGTAACAATATCCACCAACTCTTGGTTGAAGACATTACGCACGTTGTAGACCCACTGCTGCCCTACTTGTGGCGCCCTCACCTTCGGAGGGTTAGTGGGTTGAGGTAAAGGCGTGGAAGTTGGGTAAGGCTGACCAGATATACATGCCACCAATAAAGCTGGCGCCAGCAATACTAGCAGTCTTCGCATTGCGTTTATTTGTAGGCGCTGAGTTGCCATTGATAGCTACCCTCTAAAATCACTGCGCCAATTTGCCCCTGAATTTGATAAGAGCCAGATGTTTCACGCGCAACCCAGCGACCAATCTGCGGAGCAAACCAAACTGTTTCTTTGCGAATGCAATCAACCTTGTTGGGATCATCACTCTCATAATTAATTAAAGTCTGAAAACGCAGCGCTACAAACTCTCCTGCAGGAACGGTAATTTTTTCCCAGCCTTGCACACTCATATATTCCTGCCAGTTCATTCGTGAGTCTGAGTAACCAGCAATGTTGTACTTGGTATTAAACTGTTTTGCCCAGGTAGTAGATAGCTGCTCAGGCCAAAGCGGCAAAGATGGGCTGAAGTTCAACAAGCGCGACCACTGCGTATCTGTGGAAACCATTCCCCACGAAGTCTGAATTTCACTAGGCAAGCGAGCCCCATCAGCAGTCATGCGATCAATCACAATAGTTGACCCAATATTAGAAACACGCTCAGCAATCACATCTAAAGTTTTTCCATCAAAGATATTTTTCTTGATGTAGGTCCACTCTTGTCCAATTTGTGGAGGGCGAACTACTGGCAGTGGCTTTGGCTGAGCAACTGGAATACCGCGCTCATAAGAAAGTCCACCACAAGCAACTGGAGCTAAGGCGGCTAACATGATAAAAGTGCGACGAGATAAATTCATATTGCTACCCATAGTGATTCAATGAGAGGGGTTGGATGAATCAAGTATATGTATGTTTATTGATGCTTGAGTGCTTTTGCTATTTTATTGCGCCCTACCGAGGTTTTTGGAATACCTGACACATCAAACCACTTGTCGGCATCCTCCTCAAAGCCTACGCCATGCATAAAGTTGTAGATCGCCTTTTTGAGACCAAGACCAAGAAGATCATGATCCACCCCCGTGGGGTCTATAAAGCCAACATCATTCTTAGCAAAGCTGATGGGGGGCAATGGCAGCAACTCAATTCCATAAGCCTCCGGATCAAGCCCTACCGGAGAATGTATTGTGCACGTAAATCGATGGAAGAAGCCGCTCTGAATGCAGCCATTTTCAAAAAGTTGGCGAACGTATTCGAGTGAGTCGACAGTCTCTTGAACCGTTTGCGTTGGGAAACCGTACATGAGATAAGCGTGCACCAGGATTCCTGCATCCGAGAATCCTTTGGTTACTTTAGCAACCTGATCAACTGAAACACCTTTTTTCATGAGATCAAGGAGTCTATCGGAAGCTACTTCTAGCCCGCCGGACATGGCAATGCAACCGCTTTGTGCTAACAACTCACAGAGCTCAGGCGTGAACGTCTTTTCAAAACGAATATTCCCCCACCATGAAATCACTACCTTACGACGTATTAATTCTTCGGCAAGGGCTTTCAATATTTTTGGGGGTGCTGCCTCATCTACAAAGTGAAATCCACTCTGCCCAGTCTCAGCAACGATTGCCTCAATACGATCAACCAAGAGGCTTGCTGAAGCAGTTTCATAACGAGAAATATAATCCAAGCTGACATCACAAAAACTGCACTTTTTCCAATAGCATCCATGAGCAACCGTGAGCTTATTCCAGCGCCCATCACTCCATAAGCGATGCATGGGGTTAAGCATGTCCAGTAGCGATAAATAGGAATTCAGTGGCAACCCATCCCAAGTGGCGGTTCCGACATCCTCAAACGGAATATCTGGTTCCTGCCAATTGATGTAACGAACCTCATTACTACTGGTGCGGATAAATGTTCGCACTAGTCTTTCGGCGGAGCACTTACCATTTAAGTGCTCCAACAGAGCAAGCAAGGGTCGCTCACCGGAATCTAGGGTGATGTAGTCTACAAAATCAAATATGCGTGGATCCGTGAGCTCACGCAACTCCGTATTCACGTAGCCACCACCAAGGCCAATCTTGATGTGGGGGTAATGTTGCTTGATGGTTTGGGCAATTCGTAATGCGGCGTACATTGCCCCCGGGAATGGTACTGAAAGCAATACCAAGCTAGGTTGATGCTTTTCAATGGAAGACTTTGTTAGGCCTTGTAAATGTAAATCCATTAATGTGGGGCTTGCTGCCAAAGCATCTGCTAAAGGCGTAAACGTAGGCTGACTGCCTGCCAAAGATTCTGCATAGCGAACAAACTCAAAGCGCTCATCTACTGCATCACGCAGAACATCGGATAAATCATTGAGATACAGAGTAGCCAAATGACGCGCCCGATCCTGAGAGCCCAGTGCGCCAAATGCCCATGCCAATGAATCGCCACCCTCTTCCTCATCATAGGCATCAAGAGATGCAAATCGTGGACCTTCAGGCAATAAAGTACGACTGTTGATGCGATGGGCAAGGGTACTATCGCGGCCTTGTAAAAAAGCAATGGCTAAAGTGATAGTGCTCTGGTAATCCGCAAAGTAATCCAGGAAGAAGTTGATGCTTGCACTGCGATTTTCTTCAGGGAGTTTTAAGGCTTGGTCTTTAACCTCTAATAAACCCTTCTGAGTAAAGAAACCTAGAACCAAGGCTAATGCTAAGTCCTCTTGAACAGCATCAAAACCACGTGATCGTAGAAAGCCAGTGAGATAGGCGGTCGATGGATACGGCGTATTGAGCTGCGTCATCGGCGGAATGAGACTCAGAATCTTCATGCCGCTTGCATCCGTTTCTCACTAAGAGATTCCAGCAACTCTAATTCCTCAGAAGTAAAGCCAGCTTGCTCACGGGCATCAAAATTAAACGGCCCCCTCAAGGTGGGCGCACGGTATTTTTCAGCCAAGTCTCGATAAGTCGCAATCGGGGATAAGTTGTCATTGACGCACAAGAAATTAAACCAGCGATTACCAACAAGGACATGGCCAATCTCATCATGGAGAATGATTTCTAGAATTTCAACAGCGCGATCATCTTTGATCTGCTTGAATCGATCCCGAATCTCCGGAACCGCATCAAGACCTCTTGCTTCCATTGTTCGGGGGACTAGGGCCATTCGGGCAATGACTGAATCAGTAGTTCTCTCAACCATCTCCCACAAGCTATTGTGGGCTGGGAAATCGCCATAACAAAATCCAAAGGACTGCAAATGGGCGTTGATCAAACTGAAATGGTAGGCCTCTTCTTTTGCCACTCTGAGCCAGTCTTCGTAATAAGCCTTAGGCATATTCGGAAAACGCCAAATGGCATCTAAAGCAAGATTCATGGCATTAAATTCGATATGTGCCAAGGAGTGCCAAAGAATAGCTCTCCCCTCAACCGTATCCATTTTTCTTTTAGGAACAAACTTCGGCGCCACTAAATCGGGCTTAGTAGGTCGTCCAGGAAGTTGAATATCTTGACTGGCTAGACTGCTAGGAATATGTAATACGATTTGTTCAACCTGATAGTCATCGAACAATTTAAGCAACTGACTAACCTTGGATTGCACATCGGTATTTGCCAGTATTGCGAGGGAAGTTTCTCGTAACTCAAGCATGGTCATGGGTAAAGGCGGACTGAAGTCGCCTATTCCCACTCAATAACAACGTAAGTTTTTTTATGTTTTAAAACAAGCACTTACGTTCTCCAATATACCAGTGTGTAACTTTTGTGCTAGTACGAACAGCAAGCCCAATAGTTATGTGCATCTTAAAAGTTATGCAATATCAACAGTTTAGCGGATTAGTGGTTACACATTGTGCAAATGTTGAAGTAACAATATGTTGCAGTAATAACAAAATGTGTTGTACATTAATTTTATTAAAAAATATATAACTAATGCTGGGAATTAAAAATGAACGGAATCGCTAGATACGACGACAGAAACAATAGACTTATTGTTGTGCGAAACGGTGAAAATATGGAAAGATATATACCTTGCACAAATTTCAATCCAAATTCGGATAAGTACTTTGGGATAGAAACGAACGGGGATGAAATATATTTGCTAGTTGGTCCAGCTAATAATAGCCGTCCAAACAGAAAAATAAT
>NZ_NCJB01000379.1:0-2037 GCF_002282275.1 Polynucleobacter sp. 39-46-10
ATAGATTTTCTAATCCTATTTCTACGGCATATAGCGGACATCAATTTGGATCATGGGCAGGCCAATTAGGCGATGGTCGCGCAATCCTACTGGGTGATATCAATCATTTAGAGCTACAGTTAAAAGGTGCCGGTAGAACGCACTACTCCAGAATGGGTGACGGAAGAGCAGTCTTAAGATCGTCTATTCGAGAATTTCTGTGCAGCGAAGCAATGCATGCGCTTGGTATACCTACTAGCCGCGCTCTTTCCGTAGTGGGATCTAAACAGGCAGTTAGACGTGAAACCATGGAAACAGCTGCGGTATGTTCGCGCATTGCCCCAAGCTTTATTCGTATCGGGCACTTTGAACACTTTGCTTCACTGCAAAATATCGTTCGTCTGAAGGAGTTGGCGGATCTGCTTATTTCAGAATTTTATCCAGAGTGTGTATCCACACAGGATCCCTACTTGAACCTATTTAAAAAGATCAGCGCCCGTAATGCAAAGTTAGTCGCGCAGTGGCAATCGGTGGGATTTTGTCATGGCGTTTTAAATAGTGACAACATTAGCGCTCTAGGCCTGACTATTGACTATGGTCCTTTTGGATTTTTAGATCATTTTGAAATCGACCATATCTGCAATCATAGTGATCATGGAGGTAGATATGCATATCATCGTCAGCCCCAAATCATGCATTGGAATATGGCCTGTCTTGCGAGTGCAATGCTTCCCTTGTTAGAGCTAGAGCATTCTGCGGAAGAGTCTCAAGACCTCTTACGCTCCGCCCTAGAGGAATTTCCATTGATTTATGCAAAAGAGTGGCAACAAGCATTTCGACTAAAGCTAGGATTGCAATCAGAACAGGATGGCGACATAGAGCTAATTGAACGTCTACTCCAGGCAATGCATGATTCAAAAGTGGATTTCACGAACTTCTTTCGAAATCTAAGTAGTCTCAAAAAAGAATCCAAGCTAACAGAGATCTTACAAAGAGATGAATTTGTCGATCGTGAACATATTGATCAATGGTTTGCCGACTACATCAATAGACTTCAATCCGAGACTGCATCTGATGATGATAGAAAGAATTTGATGGATACAGTCAACCCCAAATATATTCTGAGGAATCACTTAGCTCAAGCTGCAATTGAAAAAGCTCAGCAAGATGATTTTTCTGAAGTAGATGTCTTATTCAGAATATTGAGTAAGCCATTCGATGAGCAGTTAGCATTGCATCATTATTCAAAACCACCGCCACTGGATCTGCAGCGAGTCGCAGTCAGTTGCTCTTCTTAATCAAACAAATTCATTGCCATGACAAAGAAAACGGATCAGGAATACAGAAATACATTGAGTGATACTCAATACCGAGTAACACGTGAGGCTGCAACTGAGAGACCTTTTACTGGCAAGTACTGGGATCACTGGGAAAATGGTCAATATCGCTGCATTTGCTGCGATACCCCCCTCTTTCAATCATCGACCAAGTTCGATGCAGGTTGTGGTTGGCCTAGCTATAACGCACCTGAGAACACTACAGCGATTACCGAAGTTAAGGATATGTCCCATGGGATGATTCGCACTGAGGTCCGCTGTACCAATTGTGATGCGCATTTGGGACACGTATTTGAAGATGGCCCTCAGCCTACAGGACTTCGCTACTGTATTAACTCAGCATCCTTAAGATTTGAACCTTCTGAGAATGCCGCTGCCACGAAAACTGAATAATTCTGAAATAGCTGGATAATCAACGCATGAAATTTCTATTTGACCTCTTTCCGATCATCCTCTTTTTTATTGCATTCAAATTTGCAGACATTTACACCGCAACTATCGTAGCTATGGTTGCCACCATTGGGCAAATCCTCTGGGTTTACTATCGACATCGTAAGATCGATGCGATGCAATGGGTCAGCCTGGTCATGATTCTGGTTTTTGGTAGCCTGACTATATTCCTGCACGATAAGACTTTTATTCAACTCAAACCAACGGCTTTGTATTGGCTATTTGCAGGCGCTTTATTTATTAGCGCTCAGTTTTTTCAAAAGAACTGGAT
>NZ_NCJB01000380.1:0-2025 GCF_002282275.1 Polynucleobacter sp. 39-46-10
ATATAGAGTCTGCAGTGACTGCAGGTTTGGCAGAAGTGTTTGAAGTTGAGTCTGCCCAACTCCTGGCGCCTAATCCGGCATTTGGTCCTTGGATTGATACGCCGCTTTGTGGCTCTGCTCATGAGCTGGCTGCAGCGAGTGTAGATTTGTTGGCAACCCAAGTGAGCATTGATCCTGAATGGCAAAGCATGGTCGCCATTGGCCTACCATTGGGTAAAAGTGTTGGTGCGGTGCAATCGCCAGCCGTGCTTTTATTGGCAAGCAAAGATGAAACCCGTTTTACTGCCGATATGGGCGCATTCTATTTGCGTCAAATTGCCGAACTGACTGCTGCCGCTTTGGATCGTATCCAGGCTTATGAGCCAAGCACCAGCTGATCTTCACCCCTTAGTGCAAGAGTATTTGCACGAGCTGCATGTTTTAAGGCAGCTCTCACCCCATACGCTCAAAGCGTACCGCATGGATCTGGGTGAGCTGCAGGAATTAGCAGCAGATGATTCCATTGAGTTATTAAAAGTCACAAATGCGCATGTACGTCGCTGGGCGGGTCGCTTACATTCCAAAGGAAAATCATCCCGAACGATTGCTAGAGCGCTTTCTGCATGGCGCGGCTGGTATGACTGGTTGACCGAGAAAGATGCACGTCGCGATGCGCAGGCAGGAAAGGTAACCGCCAATCTAGTCGCTAATCCTGTCGATGATGTGAAGGCGCCCAAACGTCTGAAGTCTTTGCCTAAGGCGCTCTCGGTTGAGCAGGCACTCTCTCTAGTAAACCAAGCCGTTAAAGAAGCCGAAGAAAAAAAAGATCTCGAGACTGTACGTGACGCAGCGATCATTGATTTGCTGTATTCATCAGGCTTACGTTTATCAGAGCTGTTGGGCATTGATGTGATGCAAAGCAAAGATCGCCAACAAGAGTCTGCCGGCTGGTTGGATTGGGATGCTGCAGAAGTCACGGTGTTGGGTAAAGGCGGCAAGCGCCGCTCAGTCCCGATTGGTGGACCTGCAATGCAATCCCTCAAAGTCTGGCGTGCGGTCCGCGATCAACTGGAGCAAGCGGATGTATCAATGGCTTTGTTTATTTCTGCTACAGGTGTGCGCCTATCCCCTCGGACTGTGCAGGCGCGTCTGCGTACCTTGGCGATGCGTGCCGGCCTGCCGACCCATGTGCATCCGCACATGATGCGCCATAGCTTCGCAAGTCATGTATTGCAATCGTCCCAAGATTTGCGGGCGGTGCAGGAGATGCTGGGGCATGCCAGTATCGCCAGCACGCAGATTTATACCTCTTTAGACTTCCAGCACCTAGCGCAGGCATACGATAAAGCCCATCCACGCGCAAAGGCTGGCAAAGCGTGAGGAACTCGGTAAGATAGAAGGTTTCCCATTTAGGGAATGTATTTATAGATTTTGAATGGATCGATCATGGCGTTAATTCCAGTAACAATTCTTACAGGCTTTTTAGGTAGCGGCAAAACGACTTTGCTCAAACACATCTTGACTGAAGAGCATGGCAAAAAAATTGCCGTGATTGAAAACGAGTTCGGCGAAGAGAATATTGATAACGACATCTTGGTTCAAGACAATCAAGAGAACATTGTGCAAATGAGCAATGGTTGTATTTGTTGCACTATTCGCGGCGATTTAGTGGAGGCCCTCGATTCACTTTGGGAGCAGCGTAAAGATAAAAAGATTAGTTTTGATCGCGTAGTTATTGAAACTACCGGTGTGGCTAATCCAGGCCCGGTGGCCCAAACATTCTTTATGGATGATGATGTTGCGGATCATTACGTATTGGATGCGGTAGTCACTCTTGTAGATGCCAAGCATGACCCACAGCAGCTCACTGAGCATGATGAGGCACAGCGCCAGGTAGGCTTTGCCGATCAAATCTTCATTACTAAGACGGATTTGGTATCGCCGGCTGAAGTGGATGCTTTGCGCAATCGTTTGATGCATATGAATCCCCGCGCCCCAATTCAGGGCATATCTAAAGGGGTAGTGCCCTTAGACGCTGTTTTGGAT
>NZ_NCJB01000381.1:0-2009 GCF_002282275.1 Polynucleobacter sp. 39-46-10
AGTTGGCCCTTCAAGCTGGACCGCAATTGGTCGTTCCAGTGCTCAATGCCCGCTATGCACTGAATGCCGCTAATGCACGTTGGGGCTCTTTGTATGACGCTCTTTACGGTACTGACGTTATTTCTGAAGAAGATGGCGCAACTAAGGCGGGTGGCTATAACGCGATTCGTGGTGCCAAGGTTGTTGCATTTGCCCGCAAGTTTTTAGATCAATCGGCACCTCTTGCTAAGGGTTCACATGCGGATGCTACTGCGTATGCGGTTGATGGCAACAAGTTAGTAGTTAGCCTGAAGGATGGTAGCAAAACAGGCCTTGCTGATGAGAAGCAATTTGTTGGCTATCAAGGTGATGCTGCTGCACCTTCTTCAGTGCTCCTGCGTAATAACGGTGTGCATATTGATATCGAGATTGATAAGACTAAAACGATTGGTGCAAGCGACGCTGCTGGCGTTAACGATGTTGTGCTTGAAGCCGCTCTTTCTACTATTTTGGACTTGGAAGATTCGATTGCTGCTGTTGATGGCGATGACAAAGTTCTTGCCTATGAAAACTGGTTAGGCATTCTCAAGGGCACTTTGGTTGAAGAAGTGAGCAAAGGTGGAAAAACTTTCACTCGCACCCTCAATCCAGATCGTCAATACAAAGCAGGCATTGGCGCAGTGGATGCTAAAGACGGTGTAGTTACTTTGCATGGCCGTTCTTTATTATTCCTTCGTAACGTTGGTCACTTGATGACTAACCCAGCGATCATCACTGGTGAAGGTAAAGAGATTTACGAAGGTATCTTGGATGCAGTGGTTACGGTATTGATTGCTTTGTATGACATTAATCGTCCTGCAACTCAGGCAATTGGCAATACTCGTAAAGGCTCTGTTTATATTGTTAAGCCAAAAATGCACAGTCCAGAAGAGGTTGCCTTCGCTGGTGAGCTCTTTGGTCGTGTTGAGAAGTTGCTGGGCTTGCCCGCGGATACCGTGAAGCTTGGCATCATGGATGAAGAGCGTCGTATGAGCGCCAATATCAAGGCAGCGATTGCTGCCGCTGGTGCTCGCGTAGCCTTTATTAATACTGGCTTCCTAGACCGCACTGGTGACGAAATGCATACAGCAATGCATGCAGGTCCAATGATGCGCAAGGGCGATATGAAGACCAGTAAGTGGCTGTCAGCTTATGAGCGTCGTAACGTTCTGGCTGGTTTAGATTGTGGCTTGCGTGGTCGCGCTCAGATTGGTAAGGGTATGTGGGCAATGCCAGATCTGATGAAGGCTATGGTTGAGCAAAAGATTGTTCATCCAAAGGCAGGTGCAAATACTGCTTGGGTGCCTTCACCTACTGCGGCAACATTGCATGCTTTGCATTATCACCAGGTGAATGTCGCTCAACTACAAAAAGAGATGGAGCAGTTAGATACGGCTGCTGAAGCTGAAGCCTTGATCAATGATTTGTTGACCATTCCAGTAGTGGAAAAAGCTAACTGGTCTAAAGAAGAAATTCAGCAAGAGTTGGATAACAATTGCCAAGGTATCTTGGGTTATGTGGTTCGCTGGATTGACCAAGGTGTTGGTTGCTCTAAAGTGCCAGATATTCATAATGTAGGTTTGATGGAAGATCGTGCAACTTTGCGTATTTCTAGTCAGCATATTGCTAACTGGCTATTGCATGGCATTGTTACTGAAGCTCAGGTGAATGAGTCTTTGCAGCGTATGGCTAAAGTAGTTGACGGTCAAAATGCTGGCGATCCTCTGTACCAGCCGATGATGCCAAATTACAAAGACTCTTATGCTTATAAAGCAGCAAGTGATCTGATTTTCAAAGGCCTAGAGCAGCCTAATGGCTATACCGAGCCTTTGCTTCATGCATGGCGCTTAGAGGTGAAGAAGGCTCACGCTTAATCTTTATTTCTTGTCCTCATGAGCGAAATGGATTTGTCGAAAGGCAAGTCCATTTTTCTTTTTACTTGCCAACTATATAAGTCTTTAGCCATATCATGTTTAGCTTTCTAAATCCCT
>NZ_NCJB01000044.1:0-14605 GCF_002282275.1 Polynucleobacter sp. 39-46-10
GTTCAAATGGGCTGATCATGCCTTGCTCGCCCATGCGGCGGATCCAGTGGTCAGATTTAATAGTCATGGCCGAATTGTAAAACCATCGCAGGCCATATGCCCACGAATTTATGCGGCAACAGGCGGGGAAGTAAAAATCACCCTCTCAGGGGCATTGAAGATCTCAAAATGCTTACCGGAACAGCGAGATAGCAAGGTGAGATTAGTCTTGCGGGCAAGCTCCAAGCCCATTAAGGTCATGCCAGAGCGCGTCATTAAGAATGGGATGCCCATCTGAGCGCCTTTAATGACCATCTCCGAGGTAAGACGCCCCGTAGTAAAGAAGATCAAGTCTTTGCCAGGTTTATCGGCGAGCCACATCAGGCCAGAGATAGAGTCTACAGCGTTGTGGCGCCCAACATCCTCAATGAAATGCAGTAAATGGACGCTGTCATTACCTTCCCGCTCAAATACTGCGCAGGCATGGACGGAGCCAGACTTCTTATAAATGGTGTCGTGTATCCGAATACTATCGATCAGGGCCACTATTGCCTCTTGGGTTAACTGAGGGCCATCCGGCAATCTAATCTCCGCCATCTCCTCAATCAGACCACCAAACATCGTGCCTTGCCCACAACCCGTAGTCACCACGCGCTTACTGGTGAGGGCATCGATGTCCACCGTGCTGCGATGAGTCTTGACTGCTGCTGAATCCGTCTCCCAGTCCACCTGAATACTGGCAATATCGTCTGGTGACTCCACTAGGCGCTGATTGCGTAAATAGCCCAGAACCAGAGCCTCTGGAGCGCTTCCCAAAGTCATCAAGGTGACCACTTCCCGTTTGTCCAGATAAATGGTTAAAGGACGCTCCCCAGGAATATGGGTGGTCTTGATACGCCCCGCCTCATCCATGATCTGCACCTCGTGCACCAAGGGCACGGAAGCATGAGACATCTGAATGTTGTGGGACAAAGCCATAAAACGCCTCTTAAATAGGTTCAAATCGGCATTAACTTTAACCGCAGACTAAAATTACTGCTGAAGTGAAGGCTCAAGCCCCATAATCCTGTATTCCCATTTGTTGAATTTATTTCTATTTAAGTACGCATGAGTAGCCCCAAACGTCGCCTGCTAATTACCTCCGCCTTGCCTTACGCCAATGGCCAGATTCATATTGGGCATTTAGTGGAGTATGTCCAGACTGATATTTGGGTACGCTTCCAGAGAATGCGTGGTCATGAAGTTCACTATGTTGGAGCTGATGACACCCACGGCACGCCGATCATGTTGCGCGCTGAAAAAGAAGGTCTTACCCCGAAAGAGCTCATTGCCAATGTTTGGAAAGAGCACAAGCGCGACTTTGATGATTTCTTAATCTCGTTTGATAACTACTACACCACCGATAGTCCCGAGAATGAAAAGCTGTCTCAAAGCATCTATCTCAAGTTACGCGATGCCGGCTTAATTGAAATGCGCTCGATCGAGCAAGCCTACGATCCAGTTAAAGAGATGTTCTTGCCAGATCGATTCATCAAAGGCGAGTGCCCTAAATGTGGTGCCAAGGATCAGTATGGTGACTCTTGCGAAAAGTGTGGGGCGACGTATTCCCCAACTGATTTGAAAAACCCATTCTCAGTTGTGAGTGGTGCAACGCCCATTAAAAAAGTTTCTGATCATTACTTCTTTAAGCTATCCGATCCTCGTTGCGAAACTTTCTTGCGCGAGTGGACTCAAGTCAAAACTCCACTTCAACCTGAAGCTCGTAACAAGATGAAAGAATGGGTTGGACAGCCTGGAGATAGCAAGCTCGGTGACTGGGATATCTCCCGTGATGCTCCCTACTTTGGCTTTGAAATCCCGGATGCACCTGGCAAGTATTTCTATGTATGGCTTGATGCTCCGATTGGCTACTACGCCAGCTTCCTCAACTACTGCCAGAGCAAGGGCCTGGACTTTGAGGAGTGGGTCAGACCCGATACGACGACCGAGCAGTACCACTTCATCGGCAAAGATATTCTGTATTTCCATACCCTTTTTTGGCCAGCAACCCTTCACTTTGCAGGCTACCGCACACCTACCAATGTATTTGCCCACGGCTTCCTCACGGTTGATGGCGAGAAGATGAGCAAGTCACGCGGTACTTTAATTTCCGCGCATAGCGTGATTGAATCCGGTTTTAATCCAGAATGGTTCCGCTATTACTTTGCAACCAAACTGAATAACAGCATGGAAGATTTAGATTTAAATCTTCAAGACTTTGTTGCGCGAGTAAATAGTGATCTATTGGGTAAATACATCAACATTGCAAGTCGTAGCGCGGGTTTCTTGGTGAAGCGTTTTGGTGGAGTGGTTTCTGATGCGGCAATGGTCAATGCACTACTTGCTGATATTGGATCGGCCAGTGAAAAAATTGCTGAGCTCTATGAAGCTCGTGAATACGCAAAAGCATTGCGTACCATCATGGAGCTGGCAGATAAGGTCAATGCCTTCGTGGATGAAAATAAACCCTGGGAAATCGCCAAGGATCCAGAGCGTGAAGCCGACTTACAACGAGTTTGCAGCATTACCTTAGAGGCATTCCGTTTGTTGAGTCTATATCTCAAGCCAGTTTTACCTCAAGTCACAGCCGGGGTTGAGGACTTCCTCTCAGTTCCAGCTATGAGCTGGAATGACGTTAAAACACCGCTCTCCAGCCAAAATCCGATCAAACCCTATAAACACCTCATGACGCGCGTTGAAGCCCCTCAAATTGAGGCTTTATTGGCAGCAAACTTGTAAAAATGACCCTGATTAGCCTAATTTCTAGGAATTAGGCAAAAAGTCGGCAGGTTTGTAAGAAAAATCGTTAATAATGATGGGCTAGGCAGCCATTTGCTGCGCAGTAATTTTTGCAAGTTATTGAATTAATTGAGAATTTTAGGAAATATGATGGCTAGGTATACATCCGAATTCACCCAGTTCTTAAATGAACTCAAATCCGAGAAGCCAGAGCTCGAAGCAGGTCAGCAAGCCGGTCGCGCCCTCCTCTGGGATAAAGAGCCTTTGACTACCGAAGATCAACGTCGCGCCAAGGAAGCCAAATTAAAGCAACGCGCTTACGTGTACTCGAATGACTGAGTTAGGGGCTGAGCCAGGCGCTCAATCCGAGTTATTAGATAGCACCCCATCGGTCACCGATGGAATGTCGTCGGCATTCGCCAAACTCTATGGTGAGCCCTTATTTAAGCTCCCAACAGATCTTTATATTCCACCTGATGCACTAGAGGTTTTTCTAGAGGCATTTGAAGGCCCACTGGATCTTTTACTTTACTTGATTCGTAAACAGAATTTCAACGTCCTTGATATTCCGATGGCGCAAGTAACTCAACAGTATCTAAGCTACATTGATCAAATCCGCCATCACAATTTAGAGCTTGCCGCTGAATATCTACTGATGGCAGCTATGTTGATTGAGATTAAATCTCGCATGTTATTGCCGATGAAAAAGGCGGACAGCGATGAAGAGGTGGAAGATCCACGAGCTGAACTGGTTCGTCGCCTCTTAGAGTACGAGCGCATGAAATTAGCAGCACAAGAGCTCGATCAAATTCCACAGCAAGGGCGTGATTTTCAAATCGCTCATGGCTATGTTGATACCACCGTTGCAGTTACATGGCCTGACGTCAATCAGGATGATCTACAAATGGCTTGGCGTGATGTGCTTCATCGCGCCAAACTGAATCAACATCACACCATTACCCGCGAAGAACTATCCGTCCGGGACTTCATGACACGTATTTTGCGTCGCTTGCAGAACACGCGCTTTGTAGAATTCGGTGAGTTATTTGAAGAGGCCATTAAATCTGGCAAAGGTATTCCGGTAGTGATCGTGAACTTCATTGCAATGCTAGAGCTCTCACGCGAAGCCTTAGTTGAGATCACCCAAGCAGAACCATACGCTCCAATCTACGTTCGTCTCGCCTATACCCCTGTTGCATGAAAATCATTAGTGACATACAGGAGTTGCGGGACCATTTGCGTGGACAAAATCGTGCTTCCTTTGTGCCAACCATGGGCAACCTCCATGAGGGTCACCTATCACTCATGCGACTTGCTAGACAACATGGTGACCCGGTAGTAGCCAGCATCTTTGTTAACCGCCTACAGTTTGGCCCAAATGAAGATTTTGATAGCTACCCTCGCACCATGCAGGCAGATATCGATAAGCTTGAGAAAGAAGGTGTGTACATCTTGTTTGCACCAACTGAGCGTGACTTGTACCCACAGCCCCAAGAGTACCGCGTTGATCCGCCACAGCAGCTAGGCGACATCCTTGAGGGCGAGTTTCGTCCTGGTTTCTTTAAAGGGGTTTGTACTGTAGTACTCAAGCTACTGTCTTGCGTCCAACCCAAGGTCGCTGTATTTGGAAAAAAAGATTACCAACAACTAATGATCATTCGTCAGATGGCAAAGCAGTTTGCCCTCCCAGTTGAAATCATTCCCGGTGAAACCATTCGTGCCGAAGATGGTCTTGCCCTATCCTCTCGTAATGGCTACCTCTCGGTTGAGGAACGTGCAGAAGCACCTGAACTACAGAAAGCCTTGCAAGAAGTTCGTGCACGCGTCCTCAATTTGAGTCAGCGCAATACGCACTCACTGGTCGAGATTGAAAAAATTGCGGTAGATCTTCTAACAGGCCGCGGCTGGCAACCAGACTACATTGCTATTCGCCAGCAAAGTGATTTAGCACCAGCTTCTAATGAAAGTCTGCAGGCTGGCGAGCCATTAGTCATTCTGACAGCTGCCAAGCTTGGTAAAACCCGCTTAATAGATAACCTAGAGGTTTAATTAGTCTAAATAGGCCCTAAGTCATATTGACTTTGGAGTGCTGCTCAGCATCTGGTGTTGGCCTCTCACCAGCAACATAGGCCTTGGCAGCGGCATAAACGTATTTCAATCCCTGAACGCCCGCGTTATCCCAAAACTCCCCTTCGCTTGGACTAAATTTCAGCAATGCGATGTTCGGATCAGTTTTCCCAAGCGGAAACCAAACTTTCCAAATTTCTTTCCATAATGACTCAATTAATGCGCGATCATCATCTACAGCCAACTCGCCACTGACCGTAGCAAACTGTCTAGCACTTTGAAAAGCGAGCAAAGCATGCGGGTTAGCATGAATCTCTTGAACTTTAATTGAATTCATATCAGTTAAGAGGTAGACCGTCATACTTTCGTCAAGTCGCGCTATTGCCATAGGTCTTGCATGAACTCCATAAGAGCTATGGGTTACCAGCATAGCCTCATCAAATTCCTTGACCACATCATATAAATTATTTTCTTTGATCTTGTCCATTGAAGCCAACCCCTTAATATTGATAGTAGAAAATTTAATCCGCCTATCAATCTAAAGAATCGACTAGAAAAAACAGTGCGCTAACCAACATAGTAATTAAACACTGCCTTATGTCGGAATAAGTACAGAGATCTAAAACTTCAAGTGGTAATCTGATTTATCTTGTCTGAAGAATCAGCCAAGCGCAGTACTGTATTTATTTTTAGTTTTTCAAGACCCCGAAGATCAGAATGGTCAAGCAGACATTAGAGGATGCGATAAGTGAGTAGTTTTTCTGCTTTCCTACTTACAGTCAACAATCGCCAAATCTTCATTCCCTATAGGGAGCCTATAGGGCCGGGAGTTCATTAATACGTATGGAAAATAAGAAAGCTAGAGTACGAAGAACTGACCCACTTCCAAGTTCAACTCTTTAGCTAATTCGGCCCCAGTCACTTTTCCTGCGGCACCTTTTGCCTTGAGGACTTCAATTTGTCCGCCATGACAGGTGACAAAGAAAGAGTCCAAAGTGATTTGAGTGATCTCGCCGGGCTTGCCTTTTACTGAACCAAAAGTAGCCGCTATATGCTTATGGCAGTCGTAGATCTGTACTTTTTGCTCACCAAACTTTGTCCAAGCTCCAGGAGCAGGATTACATGCACGAATCAAGTTATAGATCTGAGTAATGTGAGTAGCCCAATGAATTTGAGCAGCATCGACACCAAACCAGCCTTCGTAATTGGCCTTTGATTCGTCTTGAACAACTTCTTGATGCTTGTTGGCAACAACGAGATCAGCAACCTCTAGAAGCGCTTTCACGCCAACTGGAAAAAGATGGTCAAAATAAATCTTACCCAAGGTGTCATCAGGGCCAATAGCAACCTCTTTTTGCAAGATCACTTCACCTTCATCTAAACCATCTGATGGACGGAAAATAGTCAGGCCTGTTTTGTCTTCACCCAATGCAATCGCCCAATTAATGGCACTAGGCCCGCGATACTTAGGTAGGAGCGAAGGGTGATATTGAATGGTTCCATGCTTTGGGATCTTACAAAGTTCTTGCGGTACGAACTGAAGTACGTAGGCCATGACACAGATATCAGCCTTACCATCAATCATTGCTTGCGCTGCTTCGGGACCCTTAAGGGAAGCAAATTGCAGAGGGGTTAAGCCTCTTGCAATAGCTGCCTCTTTAAAGACTTCAGGCTTGGTTGATTTTGGGTTATCCGGCGGACAAAACACGGCGACCACTTCATCGCCTCGATCTAAAAAAGCTTCTAATACCGCCTTACCAAAATCCGCACTCCCAATCAGCGCAACACGCATCTTAGATCACCTTATCGTGACGAAGACTAATTAACTCATCAGTTGAATAACCCAATTCACTCAGGATCTCATCAGTATGCTCACCCAATAAAGGTGATCGTGTAACGTCGGTTGGACTGTCAGACATCTTGATCGGATTACCCACAGTGAGGTACTTGCCACGAATTGGGTGATCAACTTCAACAACAGTTCCAGTGGAACGCAATGAAGGCTCCTCTGCAATTTCTTTCATAGACAAGATAGGGCCGCATGGAATGTCATATTTATTTAAGGTGTCCATCACCTCAAACTTTGTCTTAGTCATAGTCCACTTTTCAATTTCTGCAAAGATTTCCATGAGGCGGGGCAGGCGCGCCATTGCAGAAGCGTAATTGTGATCCGTAATCCAATCTTCACGACCAATCACTTTGCAAATAGCTTCCCATACTGGAGCCTGAACTACAACATAAATGTAAGAATTTGGATCTTCTTCCCAGCCCTTGCACTTCAGAATCCAGCCAGGCTGACCGCCACCAGAGGCATTACCGGCACGGGGTACAGAGTCTCCAAACTCACCATTCGGAAACTGTGGGTACTCCTGCATTGTTCCATTACGCTCTAAACGCTGTTGATCGCGCAGCTTCACACGGCACAAATTCAATACAGCATCTTGCATCGCTGCCAATACTTTTTGACCGCGACCAGAGTGCGTACGTTGATATAGTGCAGTCACAATACCAAGCGCCAAATGCAAGCCAGTACCACTATCACCGATCTGCGCACCAGTTACCATTGGAGGACCATCATCAAAACCCGTAGTGGATGCTGAACCACCAGCGCATTGAGCAACGTTCTCATAAACCTTGCAATCCTCATAAGGACCAGGGCCAAAACCTTTTACCGAAGCCATGATCATCATCGGGTTGAGCTCTTGAATACGTTCCCAAGAAAAACCCATACGATCCAAGGCGCCTGGCGCAAAGTTTTCAACAAGAACATCACACTCTTTAATCAAGCGCTCCAGGATTTCTTTACCTTTTGGAGTTTTAGTATTCACAGTGATTGAACGCTTGTTGTGGTTCAACATCGTGAAATACAAACTATCTGCATCAGGGATATCGCGTAACTGACCACGAGTGGCATCACCCTCACCAGATTTTTCTACTTTGATTACATCGGCGCCAAACCAAGCGAGCAACTGAGTACATGTTGGACCAGATTGAACGTGCGTGAAGTCAAGGATTTTGACCCCTTCTAATGCTTTTGCCATGATTAAAGTCCTAATAAGATTTAAATTTTGAATTAGGCCAATTTTACCAGCGACGGATTGCGGTGCAATATAGCATGCCTATTTATTGTGCAGACCCTAGCGAACACCCCTCAAATTGACCGTTTACATATAAATTTAGCGGCCTTCCAGATCAGAAAGTCGCTTTTTAAGCGCCCTTTCTTCGGCAAAACGCTCAGTCTCATCCCGAATCACTGCTGCTACGCCGTTAGCTTGGTTTTTTTCGTCAAAGAGCATGCCCACAGTAAAGGCGATAGATAAAGTACGTCCATCCTTATGCTTGGCTGGAACCTTTAATAATGAAGTGCCATAACGGGTAGTACCCGTTTCCATGGACTTGCTATAGCCCTCATTATGCTTTTGGCGTTGACGCTCAGGAACAATCAGATCCAAAGTATTACCAAGCGCCTCTTCTTTTGAATAGCCAAAAATTCGGGTGGCCGCCGCATTCCAAAGAACAATCTTTTCATGGGCATCAGCAACAATCACGGCGTCACCAATACAGCCGATTAATTGAGATAAATCTACGGTTGTTTTCATACTGTGAGTCTAAAGACTTTCGTTCTGTCTAGGTGAAAAAAAGGCGCTCAAGTGAGCGCCTTTAAGATCACAACAAAAATTACTTATCGTTATTAAACTGCTTTTGCTGCATGCAACTTAGCAATGTCATCTGCGCTGTAGCCAAGGTCAGCCAATACTTCATTGGTGTGCTCACCCAATACTGGTGATGGACCAACTTCGATTTCCAAATCAGAGAACTTGATTGGGCTACCGATTGTTAAGTACTTACCACGAACCTTGTGATCAACTTCAACGATAGAACCGCTCTTACGCAAGTCAGGTGATGCAGCCAATTCCTTCATTGAGAGAACTGGTGCGCAAGGAATATCGAACTTGCGGAGGATGTCCACAGCTTCGTACTTAGTCTTGTCCTTGAGCCACTCTTCAATCGTTGCAAAGATGTCAAAAATCTTATCTTGACGCGCTTCTGCAGTCATGTACGCTGGATCGGTTGCCCACTCTGGCTTGCCAATCGCACGAGTGATTGGCTCCCAAGCATGGCCTTGAATAGTAAAGTAAATGTATGCGTTTGGATCTGTTTCCCAACCCTTACACTTCAACACCCAACCTGGCTGACCGCCACCACCGGCGTTACCGCCACGTGGAACTACGTCAGAGAATGTGCCGTGTGGATACTGTGGATACTCTTCGAGGTAGCCAATTTTGTCCAAACGCTGTTGGTCACGCAATTTAACGCGGCACAAGTTCAATACAGCGTCTTGCATTGAGCAAGATACTTTTTGACCTTTGCCAGTTTTTTGACGCTGCATCAATGCTGTCAAAATACCAATTGCCAAATGCATACCAGTGTTGGAGTCACCCAAAGCAGCAGCAGAAACTGTTGGAGGGCCATCCCAGAAACCAGTTGTAGATGCGGCACCGCCAGCACACTGAGCAACGTTCTCATAAACTTTTAAGTCTTCGTATGAGTGACCATCGCTAAATCCTTTTACAGAAGCCATAATCATTTTTGGATTCAATTCCTGAATACGCGCCCAGCTAAAACCCATACGATCCAAAGCGCCTGGGCCGAAGTTCTCAACCATGACGTCAGATGTTTTGATCATCTTCTCTAAAACTTCCTTACCTTCTTGTGTCTTAGTATCCAATGTCAATGAACGCTTGTTGCCGTTCAACATTGTGAAATACAAAGCATCTGCACCTGGGATATCGCGCAACTGGCTACGAGTTACGTCGCCAGAACCTGGGCGCTCTACTTTGATCACGTCCGCACCGTACCAAGCCAATAGCTGAGTACATGCAGGACCTGCCTGTACGTGTGTGAAGTCAATGATACGAATACCGTCTAATGGTTTAGTCATGCTTGATTCTCCTTAAAGTGTTTCTTATTTGTTGCTAAATTCGCTCTTAAAAAATTACGTGTTTATTGCCTACGCTTTACTTCTTACCAGCAGCAGTTGATGGGTTCAAGTTAGTCAAACGCCCACTCTCTGTACCAGCTGTTTCGTCAATCACTGCATTAATTAAGGCTGGCTTACCTTCAGCAATCGCCTTCGTCAAAGCTGCTTCTAATTCAGCTGGAGTAGTTACGTAGTAACCAACACCACCAAATGCCTCAATCATCTTGTCGTAACGTGCATTTTTTACGAATACTGTTGGAGCAACATCTGCACCACCAGTTGGATTCACGTCAGTACCACGGTAAACACCGTTGTTATTAAAAACAACTGTTGTGATTGGCAAGTTGTAACGGCAAATTGTTTCCAACTCCATACCGCTGAAACCAAACGCGCTATCACCCTCGACTGCAACTGTAGGCAAGCCACTCGTTACAGCTGCACCGATGGCGTAGCCCATACCGATACCCATAATGCCCCATGTTCCAGAGTCAAAACGTTTACGTGGCTTATACATATCCACTATCGCGCGGCAATAATCGAGAGTGTTTGCACCTTCATTGACCAAGTTCACATCTGGGTTCTTCTTGATCACATCACGAATTGCACGCAGAGCGCCATGGAAGTTCATTGGTGAAGCTTCTTTGGCCAATGTCTCAGCCATCTTCGCCAAGTTCTTATCTTTTTTCTCGTTAATCGCACCGATCCACTCGGCAGAAGGTTTTGGAACTGAAGTAATACCTTTCAAAAGCTCACCAACAACAGAACCAATGTCACCGATCAATGGCGCATCAATTTGTACGTTGCTATCAACTTCATTTGCTTGAATATCGATTTGGATGAATTTCTTAGGATCTTTGCCCCATGTCTTGCCTTTACCGTGCGCAAGCAACCAGTTCAAGCGAGCACCAACCAACATCACGGCATCAGCCTCAGCCAATACAAATGAACGTGCTGCAGAAGCAGATTGCGGGTGATTGTCAGGCAACAAGCCTTTAGCCATCGACATTGGCAAGTAAGGAATACCAGACTTCTCAATCAATGCGCGAATATCTGCATCAGCTTGAGCATAAGCAGCGCCCTTACCCAGAAGAATCAATGGACGCTTAGCGCCTTTCAACACATTTAATGCACGCTCCACTGCATCAGCCGCAGGGATTTGGCGTGGGATTGGATCGATAACCTTGAAGATTGATTTCTTAGCTTCTTCAACAGGGATTGTCTGAGCCAATAGCTGTGCAGGCAAATCTAAGTAAACGCCGCCCGGACGACCAGAAACTGCCGCACGAATTGCACGCGCAAAACCAATGCCGATATCTTCGATATGATTAATACGATATGCGGCTTTGCAATATGGCTTAGCAGCATTGAGCTGATCCATCTCTTCGTAATC
Source organism: Polynucleobacter sp. 39-46-10 (assembly GCF_002282275.1). Taxonomy (NCBI): domain Bacteria; kingdom Pseudomonadati; phylum Pseudomonadota; class Betaproteobacteria; order Burkholderiales; family Burkholderiaceae; genus Polynucleobacter; species Polynucleobacter sp. 39-46-10. The sequence goes on from NZ_NCJB01000044.1 coordinate 11,196, forward strand.
GCCCTGCTGCAAGTCAACGATTTCACGTTCGCTTGAACCAGAAATCAAAATCATTGGGAAGCAGTTCACAGTGGCATTGGCCAATGCTGTTAAACCGTTCAAGAAACCTGGTGCTGACACAGTCATACAGATGCCGGGCTTTTGAGTCATATAACCTGCAATCGCAGCAGCGTTACCAGCATGCTGCTCGTGACGGAAGCCGATGAAACGTATTCCTTCAGCTTGAGCTAAGCGGCACAAGTCGGTAATTGGAATACCAACGAGACCAAAAATAGTGTCTAGGTCATTTGCTTTTAAAGCATCAATGACGAGATGAAAGCCATCAGTGACTTGGGTACTTTGATTATCTGTTGTCATAGAAATTTATAGTTAATTACACTGCCCGAACACATAGTCTATTCAGTGCAATTTAGCTTTCGCTAACTGTCTCCAATTAAGTTTATTAGTATTGCCACGGGTAACCAAAATGCATTCCCGTTGAGGCTGAGATGAATCTTAGGCTTGGGACTAGGGTTCATCATTGACTTCGGTCAATTTCCCCTGAAATCTAGAAACAATTAGGATTTCTGGCTAAACAAAGAGCTCTTTATGCTTTGTTTTGAGGCGGCTTAAAGTCTCTGGAGAAAGGTTGAGGTAGGCAGCCAGCTCTTTTTTTGGGAGAAGCTCAAATAAGTCTTCATATTTTCGCAAAAACCGCTCTACACGGCCTGGCGCATCGAGCATATGCAAGGTAATCGTATGAGCCATGATTTCACTCATCAAACGCATCACCTCAAACTCAAAGCTTTCCTTAAGGGGTTTATGGGCATCCAAAAATTCAGCCCATTTCTTAAGGGGCATGCGGGCCACGCGGGCTTTAGTTACTGAAGCAATGCTGTATGGGGCTGCTGTTTTAAGGCGCCAAGCTGCATAACTGGTCTCAATATCTTTTTCGATGGCAAAACGCAGAATCATCTCTTTTGCATCCGCGCTAGAAACGATGCGCTTCAAGATTCCATCCAGAACGAAGTACTGCTCCATCTGATGATCGCCTTGATGAAGCAAGATTTCTGATTTTTTAAGGTCTGAAATCACTAAATGGCGCTCTAAATCGGCCATTGCTGAAGGATCCAAGCTTTTTAAGACTGAGTTTTGGCTCAACTGCAATCGAATCAGATTTTTTTCGGGGTGCTTGTCTAACGCTGTCATGAATCCTTAGTCCTAGAGGCTATATTGTAGGCTTTTTTGGGGTTTTGAGCCGATAAATACCCAGCTTAAGATAGAATTGCAGGGTCGTGGTGCTTTATTGCAATGCAATAAAGTTAAACGGGAAACACTAAACGTGTGCTGCCCCCGCAACGGTAAGTAAATACACCCCCCACTTCAGGGAAAAGGTGTCAGGAGTCTGAGTAAGCCACTGTGCGCGTCAATTGCATGGGAAGGCCAGATTCTGAGATTTACTAGCCCGGATACCGGCCAAGACAGGTGGAATTTTGCGGACGGGGATCCTTCGCGCGCCGATGAAGCATCCTAAGCCAAAGAGGCCGGATGTCCAATTGACGCCTGAACTCTCACAAAGTGAAATTCTGTTCGACCCAGCTTACGGGGAAGTGAGCTAGGTGATTCGAAGGCAGAAGGTTCATCATGAAACAGCAGTTCAGTAGCAAAACGCTGATCGCCCTACTTTGCGGCGCAGTAGCAACATTTAACGCAGCAGCCCAAAACTCTCAGTCAACAGTCATTGTTTCAGGCTCACGCTTTGAAGAAAACTTAAACGAAGTACCTGCGAATGTTCAAGTGATTACCCGCGAAGAAATTGCGGAATCTACGTCGACTAACATTCCAGACATCTTGTCGCAGATTGGCGGCTTGAATATAAGAAGTACTGCAGGCGGGCAGCTAAACCTTGGCGCAACCGTGGATATGGGTGGATATGGTCCCACAGCTAAGGATACAACTCTTATCCTAGTTGATGGGCAACGCATCAATCCCATTGATTCATCGGGCATATCTTGGGAATCAATTCCACTCGACTCAATTAACCGTATTGAAATATTGCGGGGCGGGGCCAGCGTTCAATATGGTAATGGTGCTTTAGGAGGTGTCATTAACATCATCACAAATGGTGGAAGCAAAACTCTTAATCAAGCATCAACCAGCTATGGCAGCTTCAACACCCTAGTAAATAACGCCATCTTTAGAAACACCATAGATCAAACAACTGTCCAATTAAGCGCCAATACCTCCAATACAAATGGCTGGCGTCAAAACTCTGCTGCTAATGCTTATTCATTTGATGGCAAAGTAACGCAATCATTAGGGGGTAAGGATAATGTATATGCTGATCTGTTTTATAGCTACTCTAATCAGCAAATGCCAGGAGGTACGCTTGGACAAGTAGGGCAAGGCAATCCACAACTTGCAAAATTTAATAACATTGGATCGGGCACTACTGTCGACAATTCTGGGATCAGAATGGGTCTGGCTAAAGCATTAAGCGATACTTTTAATTTAGAAGTTGATAGTTTCTACAGCGCCAAAACTACCTTTTTTACTCAGCCCTATTACTCCACCACCGCTGCGGGTGTTGGAGCCTTTCCAACTATAAGTCCATCCTTTACAAAATATGAGGGGTGGCAAGCCAACTTCAGCCCTCGAATAAAAGGTGACTTTGGTAAATTTGGAACGAGCATTGTTGGCTACGAGTTCAACAAAGCAAGTCAATCATCTGCTGCTAGCTATAGCAGCATCATGAATCAAGCCGCCCAAGCACAAGGCGCAGTAATCAACCCAATATCCAGCTCCGCTAACGCAAGCCTTTACAACCAATCCGTGTATTTAATTCAAAGAAATCCGCTAACTAGAGTCATAGATTTTGCTGGAGGCTATAGATATCAAACACAGAGCGCTAGTGCTAATGGCTTAAGTATCTGGAGTGGCTCAGCCAATCCCAACCCCAATCAAACTTACTCAGCAAACGCTGGAGATATCGCATTTAATTTCAAATATCTTGAGGGTCAACGGATTTACATCAAGTGGAATCAATCCTATCGCTTTCCAAATGTAGATGAATTTTGGACTTGGTCTAGCGCTGGAGGAAGCCCATCATTTGGTGGCATTCTAAAACCGCAAACTGCTCAAACCTATGAACTTGGTGGCAATTGGCAGCTACTCAAAACAAATTTGACTGCAGCAGTTTTTAGCTCAGTTTCTCAAAATGAAATTTTGTACAACCCTGCAACCTACAATAATTCTAATTCGCCCTACAACATCAATAGAACTGGTGCGAATCTCAATTTCCTCTCTCCCGTGACTTCTCAACTTTCTATCGGTGGCGGCGGTACAGTACAAAATGCTTTTTATGCTAACGGGCCCTATCAAAATCAAGCTATTGCACAGGTACCAAACTTATTACTAAATGCTAGAGCTAT